>JALOSK010000313.1 GCA_025458465.1 Sandarakinorhabdus sp.
GAGTCGGTGGGCAGCGCCGTCGCGCTGCCCACACGCCATCATGCGGCAGGCTTCAGCGTTTCTTCGCCGCCCTGCCAGTTGCACGGGCACAGTTCGTCGGTTTGCAGCGCATCCAGGATGCGCAGCGTTTCGGCCGGGTTGCGGCCCACGTTCAGGCCGTTGACCGTGATGTGCTGGATCACGTTGTCGGGATCGATGATGAAGGTGGCGCGCAGCGGCACGCCGGCACCCGGCACGATGATGCCCAGCGCATCGGCCAGCAGCTTGGAATTGTCGGCCAGCCAGGGGAAATCGGCCGCGGCGAGCCGTTCATCCGACTTGCGCCAGGCAAAGTGCACGAAATCGGTATCGGTCGATGCACCGATCAGCACCGCATCGCGATCGGCAAAATCGCTCTTCAGGTCGCCATAGCCGATGATCTCGGTCGGGCAGACGAAGGTGAAATCCTTGGGCCAGTAAAACAGGATCTTCCACTTGCCGGGGAAGGCCTTGGTGATATCCAGCGTTTCGCCGGCGGGCAGGGCGGCAATGCCCTGCTGCACGGGCAGGTCGAAGGAGGGGACGGTATCGCCAACGGTAAGCGCCATGGGGGCAATCCTTTTCAAACAGTGTGTCGCAAATCCGGGCCGGCGGGTGCCGACGCATTGCGCATTGCCCGCACAGGACATAGAAATCCAATCGATAAAATCGGTGTGACAAATCGGATCAGTCGATGACGGCTTTCCTGCCGACCCTCAAGCAGCTGCAGTATCTGACCGCACTGCACATCCATGGCCATTTCGGGCGCGCCGCCGAAGCCTGCTTTGTCACCCAATCGACCCTGTCGGCCGGGCTGGCCGAACTGGAATCGCTGCTGGGCGTGCGGCTGGTGGAACGCAACCGCCGGGTGGTGCGCTTTACCCCGATGGGGGAACGGGTGGTGGCCAAGGCCTATGGCGTGCTGCGCGAGGCCGATGAACTGGCCGGGCTGACCGTGGGCGGCGACAAGCCGCTGGCCGGCCCGCTGCGGCTGGGCGTGATCCCCACCATCGCCCCCTATCTGCTGCCGCGCGTGGGCGGGGAAATCCGCGCCCGCTACCCCGACCTGAAGCTGTATCTGCGCGAGGAGATGAGCGGGCCAGCCGCCGAAGCGCTGGGCCGCGGCATGCTGGATGCCGTGCTGCTGGCGCTGCCGTGGGACACGCACGGCCTGGCGGTGATGCCGCTGTTCGATGATGCCTTTCACCTGGTGTTCCGCGCCGGCGATCTGCCCGATCCGCCGCCGATGGTGGCGCCGGCCGCCATCGACCCGCACCACCTGCTGCTGCTGGAAGACGGGCACTGCCTGAAGGATCAATCGCTGTCGGCCTGCGGGCGGCCGGAACTGCGCGCCGATGCCGCCAATCGCGGCACCAGCCTGGTGACGCTGGTGCAGATGGTGGCCGGTGGCCTTGGGCAGACACTGGTGCCGCAGATGGCGCTGGATGCCGGCATCATCGCCGGCAGCGGCCTTGTCGCGCGGCCGCTGAAGGGCGGCGCGGCCCGCACCATTGCGCTGGCCTGGCGCACCGGTTCACCGCGGGAAGCCGAATTCCGCCTGCTGGGCGATGCAATAGTGGCAGGATTGGCGCGGCCACAGCCCCCCGCTATGGTGCCACAAACATTCGGGGAGTGATGCGATGAAGGCCGTGCTGTGCGTTGAACATGGCGATCCGGAAAAGCTGGTGGTGGCCGATATCGCCACGCCGGAACCGGGGCGCGGGCAGGTGCGCATTGATGTGAAAGCGGTGGGGGTGAACTTTCCCGACACGCTGATCATCCGCAACCTCTATCAGTTCAAGCCGGCGCTGCCGTTCAGCCCGGGCGGGGAATGTGCCGGCATCGTCAGCGCGGTGGGCGAAGGCATCACCGATGTTGCGGTGGGCGAACCGGTGATTGCCATGACCGGCCATGGCGCCATGGCGCAGTGCGTGATCGCCAACCGTGCCCAGGTGGTGAAGATGGCGCCGGGCATGCCGTTCGACATCGCTGCCGGCTTCACCATGACCTATGGCACCAGCCACCACGCGCTCAAGCAGCGCGGTGCGCTGAAGCCGGGCGAGACGCTGCTGGTGCTGGGTGCCGCCGGCGGCGTGGGGCTGACAGCGGTGGAACTGGGCAAGGTGATGGGCGCGCGGGTGATCGCGGCGGCATCATCCGATGAAAAGCTGGCGCTGTGTCGCGACATGGGCGCTGACGAGGTGATCAATTATGCCACCGAGGATCTGAAGGAACGGGTGAAGGCGTTGACCGGCGGCAAGGGCGCCGATGTCATCTATGATCCGGTGGGTGACCGTTATGCCGAACCGGCGTTCCGCAGCATCGCCTGGAACGGCCGCTATCTGGTGATCGGCTTTGCCGCCGGCGCCATCCCGGCGCTGCCGCTCAACCTGCCGCTGATCAAGGGCGCCAGCATTGTCGGCGTGTTCTGGGGGGCGTTCACCCAGGCCGAACCCGCCCTGCATCAGGACAATATGGCCGAACTGCTGCGCTGGTATGGCGAAGGCCGGCTGAAGCCCCATGTGTCGCGCCATTTCCCGCTGGAAGAAGGGCCGGCCGCCATCCGCTGGATGATGGACAGGAAGGCACTGGGCAAGGTGGTGCTGACTGTTTGAAGGATCGCGCGCGATGCCGCTGAAGCCCGCCTGGCCGCTGTATGTGGCCAACCGGCCGGAATGGCCCAATGCCCAACTGGCGGTGACCGACAAGTATAGCGGCGCCGTGGCGACACGGGTGGCGCTGGCCGATGCCGCCACCATCGACCGGGCGATCGCCGCGGCGGCGGCTGCCGCGCCGGCGATGGCGGCGATGGCCAGTTATGAACGGCAGGCGGTGCTGCTGCACTGTGT
>JALOSK010000314.1 GCA_025458465.1 Sandarakinorhabdus sp.
GACCACCGTGCAGGGCGGCAAGCTGATCGCGTCGCTGATGGGCAATGTGGTGATGCTGCGCGATGCCAAGGGCGGCATGAGCCACGTGACCCAGGCCGATGTGATGCAGTCCAACGGCGTGATCCATGTCGTGGATACGGTGGTGCTGCCGTAAGGCACCCCGATCGCCGCAAAGAGAAAGGGCCCGGCGGCAGTGCCGCCGGGCCCTTTTTCATGTGCCTGGGTGAAGATCAGGCGGCGACGCTGGTTTCCCGGCGGCGGCGGGCGGTGGCGCCCACCAGGCCGAAGCCCAGGATCAGCATGGCCCAGGTGCCCGGTTCCGGTACGCCCATGGCGCCGGCGATGAAATCGGTGTGGAGATACACCGGCACGAAGCCATTGAATTACGCCCATGGCGCCGGCGATGAAATCGGTGTGGAGATACACCGGCACGAAGCCATTGAATTCGCCGAAGCTGCTCTGCAGGCCGCCGCGGATGTCGCCGAAGTTGCCGCCGAAGGTGATGCCATAGCTGGTCACCGACATGATGCGGCCCATCGAATCGAACTGCGGACCACCCGAATCGCCGCCGGCGACGCTGACTTCGTTGGCGCCGCGGCCGAGGTTGCAGAACTTGGCCGTCCCGGCGATGCCGAGACCAGCGAAGTTGCTGGCGCTGGCAAAGCGGCAGCTGGCATCGTTGGCGGCCAGGCCGTTGTCGAAATCGGACAGGTAGGAGAATTCGGTGCGCGATTGCGGGCCGAAGATCCCGTAGGTGGTGCCGGCAAAGGCCGCATCACCCACGCGCCATTCCATGCGGTTGTCACCCTGGCGCAGGCGGCCGGTGCCGGCATTGGTGCCGAAATTGCCGCCGATGGTGGAGCGGGCGCCATAGCCGGCCACGTTGAAGTCCTGGCCGGTGAGGTCGGTCAGGGTGGACAGCTCATAAGACTTTGCCCAATCCGGCGCGGCATTGGCCAGGCGCAGCACGGCGATGTCGTTGTGATCGATCACGAAGCCGGTGTACTGGCTCTGCACCATCACCTTGCTGACATCGCGTGCAGACCCGTTCAGCGTCGGCAGGAAATCGGGATCGCTGCTGCCGTTGAAGAAGGCGCGCACCGACAGCGGGCCGGGGGTGCCGGCGCCATCCGACACACAGTGCGCGGCGGTGAGGATCGAGACACGGTCTGGCAGCAGCGAGCCAGAGCAGATGAACACCTGGCCGCCGCCGTAATCCATCAGCAGGGCCACGGTGCCGCTATACTTGGCATCGGTGGCGAAATAGCGCGGATCACCGCCGGCATTGGCCAGCCCGGTGGAGGTGACGCCCACGATGCGGTTGGTGGCTTCCCACACCAGATCGCCGTAGCCGCCGGTTTCGGTTTTCGGGCCGGCCTGGGCGAACGCCGGGGCGGCGAAGCTGAGGGCGGCAGTGGCCAACAAGGCCGTGTGAACGAGACGCATGGAACTCCCCCTTGCATGAACGACAGGTGAAGGAAGGCTAAACGTGCCAAACCTGTCTGACAAGTGGGTAAAGAGTTAACGGAACAAGATTATTCTGTAATGTAAAAGGGGCCGGCCACTGGGTGTGACCGGCCCCTTTCGATGATGGGTTCAGTGGATGGCGATCAGGCCGCCACCACCTTGGCCCGGCGGCGGCGCATTGCCGCACCGGTGAGGCCAAAGCCGGCGATCAGCATCGCCCAGCTCTGCGGTTCCGGCACACCCAGCGCGGCGGTGATGAACGATTCGTGGATGTAGGTGGGCACCACGCCGTCCAGTTCGCCGAAGCTGTTGTTCAGGCCGGCGCGGATATCGCCGAAGCCGGTGCCAAAGCTGAGCGAGTAGCTGTTCACCGAGACGATGCGGCCGTTGATGAAGCCCGGGCCGCCCGAATCGCCACCGGCGACGCCGACTTCGGTGGCAATGCCCAGATCGCAATATTTGGCACCACCCAGGCCGAAGGCGCCAGCCAGGCGGCAGCTGCCGTCGTTGGCTTCGAGGCCGTTGTCAAAATCGAGGATCCAGCTGTGATCAATTTCGGCAAAGCCGAAGAAATTCTCGCCGCTGGCATCACGGTTGGTGAAGAAGCCGCCCCAATCGGCATCGCCGAAGCGGAAATCGAGGCGGTTGTCGCCCTGCCGCAGGCGGCCGGTGCCGGCGTTGTCACCGAAATCGCCACCGATGGTCGAGCGGCGGCCCAGGCCGGCAATGTTGAACTGCTGGCCAGTCAGATCGGTGGTGAAATCCACGTCATAGCTGGTGGCCCAGCCCGGGGCGGCATTGGCAAGGCGGATGATGGCGATGTCGTTCTGGTCGATCACTTCGCCGGTATAGCCCGGGTTGATGATGTAGCGGCTCACCTCGCGCGAGGTGACGTTCGGATCGGCGAACGGGTTGCCCTGATACACCACGTCCGGATCACTGCCGTTGTAGAACCACGCGGTGGTGCGAATCGGATCGGCAGTGCCGAAGCCATCCGACACGCAGTGCGCAGCCGTGATGATCGACACGCGATCCGGCAGCAGCGAACCCGAGCACACAAAATTGCCCGCGGTGGTTTCCATCAGCAGTCCAACCACGCCCCGGTATTGCGGGGTGGCCGCAAAGAAGCGCGGATCGCCGCCCGAGGCCAGGGTGCCCGTGGAGGTACGCGCCACCAGGTTGCTACGGGCTTCGAAGGCCAGGCCATTGATGGTGCCACTGACGGTGCGATCAGGGCGGGCGTCAACCAGCGCGCGCGGCGAAGCGGCTTCGAAGCTGAGCACAGGCGCGGCCTGCGCGGCAGTGGCGGAGGCGACCGACGCAACTGCGAGCAACAAACGGGTATTCATAGTTTTTTAATCCCCACGTTAATACTATAGCGCACCCTCATGCGCGTGAGGTATTTGGTATCATGAAATAGTTTAATCGCAAGTAAGCTTACCAAAAAAAGTCATTCTGCCGCAATGTGCTGCGGTTCTTCTTCCGCCTGCTGCAATTCCCACAGCGCGGCATAGGCGCCGCCGCTGGCCAGCAGCGCCTCGTGGCGGCCGCGTTCCACCACGCGCCCTTCGGCCATCACGATGATTTCATCGGCATCGGTGATGGTGGAAAGCCGGTGGGCGATCACGATGGTGGTGCGGCTCTGCGCCACGCTGCGCAGCGCATCCTGGATGCTGGCTTCGGTGGCGCTGTCCAGCGCGCTGGTGGCTTCATCCAGGATCAGGATCGGCGGGTTCTTCA
>JALOSK010000047.1 GCA_025458465.1 Sandarakinorhabdus sp.
AACGCTGGCTGCGGGCTTGTCCGAACCGCGTGACACGCTGGAAGACGTGATCGAGCCCTTCCTGATTCAGCAGGGGCTGGTGGCCCGCACCGCGCGCGGGCGGATGCTCACCGGGCCGGCGTGGAAGCATCTGGGGTTGGTGGTGCCGGCCGAACAGACGATCCTGCCGCTCATCGACGAGGACTGACAATGCTGCCCATCGACACCGTGCGTGCTGCCTTCCCGGCTCTGTCGCTGGCCGATGAAGGTCTTCCCCGCGTCTATCTCGACGCGCCGGCCGGCACCCAGGTGGCGGGCCGCGTGGTGCAGGCGATGAGCCATGCGATGATGGACGCCTGCGCCAATGATGGCGGGCTGTTCCGCACGTCCCGCGCGGCCGGCGCCATCGCCGATCAGGCCATCGCCAGTGCCGCCACCTTCTTCAACTGCGCCGATGATGAAGTGATCTTCGGGCTGAACACCACCAGCCTGTTCTTCCAGATGGCGCCGCTGATCGCCCATAATTGGCAGGCGGGGGACAATATCCTGCTCATGTCTCGCCCTGGCTGCAGGCGGCGCAGGCGCGCGGGGTTGAGGTGCGCTTCCTGGAATGGGATCGTGAGACCTTTGCGTTCAAGCTGGAGACGCTGCCCGATCTGATCGACGCGCGCACCCGTGCCGTGGCGGTGGGCCATGCCAGCAACTTCCTGGGCACCATCAACGATGTCGCGGCCGTGTGCGCCGCCGCCCGTGCAGTGGGGGCGGTGAGCATCGTCGATGCCGTGCAGTCGGCCCCGCATATCGCGCTGGACGTGGCGGCCATCGGCTGCGATCTGATGGCGGCATCAGCCTACAAGTTCTTCGGACCGCACGCGGCGATCCTGTTTGTTTCGAAGCGCTTGCAAGGAATCATCCCGCCCCTGAAGGTGCGCCCTTCGGCCGACGTGATGCCCACCCGCCTGTCGCCGGGCACGCCGAGCTTCGAGGCGATGGCCGGCACTGCGGCGGCCATCGATCACCTCGCCTGGCTGGGAGAAGTGGCTGGCACGGTGGCGGCAGACGCGCCGCTGCGCCAGCGGCTGGAGGCCGGGATGGCCGCGGCACAGGCGCATGAGCTTGATCTGGCGCGGCAGTTCCTTGCGGGCCTTGGTGCCATCCCGGGCATCACGCTGCACGGCATCGCCAACCCCAACCGCCTGCATGAACGGGTGGCCACCTTCACCTTCGAAATCGCCGGCCACAGCGCCGACAGCATCGCCGCCACGCTGGCCGCACAGAACATCTTTGCCTGGAACGGTTTTTATTATGCGTGGGAACCGGCCGGCGTGCTGGGCGTGAAGGAACGGGGTGCGGTGCGGGTGGGCTTTACCCACTACAACAGCGCCGCCGAGGTTGACGCGCTGCTGGGTGCGCTGGCGGCCATGGCCCGCGGTTGATCAGGGCCGCAGTGTCCGATCTGCCGCCATGTCGCGCGCCATGAAGCCCGCAAGCTCGCGCATTGGTGCCTGATTGACCTTCACCAGCCCCGACCGCGGCCGATCCAGATCGAGCACCAGAAAGATGGCACCGGCCGCCAGCATCAGGAACACGGCGTGCGGCAAGCGTGCCAGCCTGGCATCTGGCGCGCCGGAATAGCCCAGCGAAAAGGCGGACAGCAGCAGGAATAGGCCAAGGGCATCGATCACCGACAAGGGGATATGCTCGCGCGCCATGGCTTCGCGTCGCCAGGCGGCATCATCAACCCGGGTCAGGCTGTCGACCATCAGGCGTTCGCGTGCTCCGTCGCCGCCCGCCGACCGCGCGAGGTTCCACATCTGCTCCATCAGGGCATCGCTCGCTGCATCACCCGGTCGTTCGCGATCGGTTTCCTGCCCTCCTGTCGCCCACGCGAGGCGGGCATCGACATAGGCCTTCAGTGTGGCGGCCATCTGCGCGCGAAAGGGCGCGGGCTGAAGCTGCAGCCGCTGCCACAGCGAAAAGCAGGCGGCCGTCTCTTCGACCACCAGCTCACGCCGCGTGTCATATCGGTTGAGCGCGACCGAAAATGTGAAGCCGACCAGCAGGGTGAAAAGGCTGAGGGCGGCGGTTGTCGCATAGAGCGTCTGGCCAGCGTTGTTCTCGCCGCGCCGTCGTTGCCAGGCTCTTCCGGCGATCATGCACACCCCGCCCAGCCCCAGCAGCAGCAGCGCCACCACCAGTGCAGGGAGATGATCGACCAGTCTATACATGAGGAAGCAGCCTATCGACGGGATCAAGCCCCGCCAAGGTCAATTGCCACTGGATTTTGGCGGGCTTGCTTGGCAAAGCCAAAAGCCATGAGCAGCACCCCGCGCACCCTCTACCAGAAGATCTGGGATGATCATGTCGTCTCCACGCTGGAGGATGGCACCGCGCTGATCTTCATCGATCGCCACCTGATCCACGAGGTGACCACCCCGCAGGCGTTCGAGGCGCTGCGCATCGCCGGCCGCAAGCTGCGTCGTCCCGATCTCACGCTTGCCGTGCCCGATCACAATGTGCCCACCACCGATCGCCGGCTCCCCATCGCCGATCCGATGTCAAAGGCGCAGCTGGAAGCGCTGGTGAAGAATTGCGCCGATTTCGGCGTGGAGCTTTACAGCATCGACGCGCCGGAACAGGGCATCGTGCACGTCATCGGCCCGGAACAGGGCTTCACGCTGCCGGGCGTCACCATGGTGTGCGGAGACAGCCACACGGCAACGCACGGCGCGTTCGGCGCGCTGGCCTTCGGCATCGGCACGTCGGAGGTGGAGCATGTGTTTGCCACCCAGACCCTGCTGCTGCGCCAGTCGAAATCCATGGAAGTGCGGGTGACCGGCAGCCTTGGTTTCTCCGTCTCGGCCAAGGACGTGGCGCTGGCGGTGTGCGGCGTGCTGGGTTCGGGCGGCGGCGCCGGCCACGTGATCGAATATACCGGCCCGGTGATCGAGGCGCTCTCGATGGAAGGGCGCATGACCTTGTGCAACATGGCCATCGAAGCGGGCGCTCGCGCTGGCTTGGTGGCGCCTGATGACAAGACCTTCGCCTATGTGAAGGGCCGCCCGCGCGCGCCCACTGGCGCGGCGTGGGACAAGGCGCTGGCCTGGTGGCAGACGCTGAACACCGATGCCGGCGCCGCCTACGACAAGGTGGTGGAGATCGACGGCAGCGCCATTGCGCCGCTGGTCACGTGGGGCACCAGCCCGGAAGACGTGGTGGCGATCACCGGCACCGTGCCCGATCCGGCCAGCTTTGCCGATGCCTCCAAGCGCGAGGCGGCGGCCAAGAGCCTGGCCTACATGGGCCTCACGCCCGGCACGCGGCTGGAGGACGTGGCGGTGGAGAATATCTTCATCGGCAGCTGCACCAACAGCCGCATCGAGGATCTGCGCATCGCTGCAGACGTGGTGAAGGGCCGCAAGGTGGCGGCGAACGTGCGGCAGGCGCTGGTGGTGCCCGGCTCCGGCCTCGTGAAGCGGCAGGCCGAAGCAGAAGGGCTTGATCGCATCTTCACGGAAGCCGGTTTCGAATGGCGCGAACCGGGCTGTTCGATGTGCCTTGGCATGAACCCCGATCAGGTGCCGGCCGGCGAACGCTGCGCAAGCACCTCGAATCGCAACTTTGTCGGGCGGCAGGGGCCGGGGTCGCGCACCCACTTGCTGTCCCCCGCAATGGCGGCTGCAGCGGCTGTCACGGGCCGGCTTGCCGACGTTCGCCAGTTGATGGGCTGAAGATGCGGGCGGGACGCCATGGAGTCGATGGCGCTGTAATGTGAAAGATATTGCCGAAACGGAATTTTCTTTTCCGTCCGGTTACTTTTTGTCCTTTGCAACTGCCCGGTAACGCTAACCTTTTCTCAATGCCGCATCGCTATTGTTCGACCGTCGTCGAGTAGCGAGTGAGTATGGAATCAACACGACCAGCGCGGGAAGGGCCGGCACTGGACCGGCAGGGGCTGGCCCGCAAGGGCTGGCACGTTTCCCCTGCGCGCATGGTGGTGCTGCTGTTGGTGGCGTTGTTCACCATCCTGGGGCAGGCGGCCACCGCGCGGGCCGAATCGGTGCGTCTGAATTTCGGGGTGGCCGATTGCGCCGCAGGCGGCTGCCCGACGCGCGACACGCCGGCAGAAGCCGCGCGCTGGACCTGGATCGAGGTGCAGCCGCAGAACATGGCAACGCTGCCCGCCGGTTGGTTGCTCATGGTCGACAACACGCGCTTTTCAGCCATGGAAGTGCGGATCAGCCACAATGGCACCAGCACCGTGATCCGCCGCGGCCAGTTCGACCTGGCCCGCAACTGGACGCTGGGCAACAATCTGCTGTTCCAGGTGCCGGTGCCCGGCGCCGACGTGACGGCCATCAGCCTTGGCTTCCGCGACATGGATGCACCCGCGCTGATGCGCCGGGTCCAGGCGATGGACGAACGTGATCATGATCGCCATGTCCAGCGCTGGATCGTGCTGGTGGCGCTGATCACCGGCGTGCTGATCGCCGCCATCATCTACAACATGTTCCTGCTCACCTGGCTGAGGACGTCGTTCCAGAACTGGTATGTGGTGTGGCTGGCCAGCGCGCTTGCCTATCTGCTCGTCTGGTCGGGGGCGCTGCTCTATCTGTTCCCGTTCCTTGCCGGGCCGTCGTCGGTGCGGACGTCCTATGTGCTGATCGGCCTGCTCGTGCTGTCGGGCGCGGCCTTCTTCTTTGCGCTGATCGAACGCGAAACCCTGCCGCCCCGGATCGTGGATTATGGCCAGATGGCCGGCGTGCTGGTGGCGCTGACATCGGTGGTGGCAGCCTTCGATGGGCTGTTCCCGGCCTGGCTGGGTGACCGGATGTTCAATTTCGCCATCATGATCGTCACGGCCCTCTTGCTGGCCGGCACATCGATTGCGGCATTGCGGGGCAGCCGCACGGTCTGGGTCTACCTTGTCGGCTGGGCGCCGGCGCTGGCCATGCTGGGCCTGCGCATCCTGCGGAACTTCGCGCTGCTGCCGCAGGATGATGCGGTTGATCTGGCCGGCTTTGCGGCGCTTGGCTGGCAGTCGCTGATCCTCAGCCTCGCGATTGCCGATCGCTTCCGCCAGCTGCGCCGGGATGCCGACGCCGCCGAGATCGAACGCCAGACGCTGCGCCGGGTGGCGACCACCGATCCGCTCACCGGCCTTGGCAATCGGGCGCTGTTCCAGAGCCTGCTGGACCAGGGTGGCCCCCGCAAGGGCGGTCTCGACATCGTTGCCGTCGATATCGACTATCTCAAGCAGACCAACGACATGGCCGGCCATGATGCAGGCGATGCGCTGATCGTGGCGGTGGCGGAACGGCTGGCAGCAGCGGCCGGTCCGCAGGCGACGATTGCCCGCGTTGGCGGTGATGAATTCGTGATCGTGCTGGAAGGCGCGGCGCGCAATCGCTTGCCGGCGGTGCGCCAGATGATCGCCCTGTCTGCCGGCGTGCCGCTGCGCCATGGCGGCCATGATCTGATCATCTCCATTTGTGCGGGCCACGCCAGCGTGGAGGATGGGGCCACCCCGATCACCCGCATCCAGAAGCAGGCCGATCTGGCCCTGTATCGGGCCAAGGCGGCCGGTCGCGGCTGCTGGCGCAGTTATGATGAAACCATGGCGGATGAGGCGTCGGCGCGCAGCCGCCTGCTGGCCGATGCCCGCCAGGGCATCAGCAATGGCCAGTTCCGCCTGCATTATCAGCCCGTCTTGCGGCTGGATGGCCGCCTTGTCGGGCACGAGGCGCTGCTGCGCTGGCAGCATCCCCAGCATGGCCTGTTGAAGCCCACGGATTTCCCCGAAGTGATGAAGGAAGCCAGTCTGCAGCCGGCGCTGCAGCACATGGTGCTGTCGGGCGCGCTTGCCATGGCGGCCAGCATCCGGTTGCGCCGGCCCGATCTCACCATGGCGGTCAAGCTGGTGGGCAGCCAGTTGCAGGGCACGGCGGCGGCTGTCTCCATCCTCGATGAACTGGCCCGCCATCGCGTGCCGCCGGGGGCGCTGGTGGTGCAGGTAACGGAAACGGTGGTGATGTCAGGCTTGGGCGGCACGCTGATCGAGTGCCTTGAATGCCTGCGCGATGCCGGGGTGAACGTGGCGCTCGACGATTTCGGCACCGGCCATGCCAGCCTGCTGCAATTGCGCGATGTGCCGGCCAACATCGTCAAGATCGATCGCAGCTTTGTTGGCCGCCTGCCCGAATCCGCCAGCAGCCATCACATCATCAAGGCCATCATCGATCTGGCGCACAGCCTGGGCAAGCAGGTGGTGGCCGAAGGGGTGGAGACACAGGCCCAGCGCAACCAGCTGGTGCAGATGGGCTGCGATCAGGCGCAGGGGGCGTTGTTCGGCGAGCCGCAGGCCGATCCCACCATCGCCTCGCTCGCGGCCTAGAGCCCTCAGGCCGGCTCGCGGCCCTGCAGCGGATCGAGCACGGTATCCACGGCCACAGCGGCCAGTTTCGGGTGATCGGTGCTGAAATGCAGCCCGCGGCTTTCCTTGCGGGCCCGCGCCGAACGCACGATCAGATCCGCCACGGTCACCAGGTTCCGCAGTTCGATCAGATCGGCGGTCACGCGGAAATTGCCATAATAATCCTGCACTTCCTTGCGCAGGGTCTTCACCCGGTGTGCCGCGCGCTCCAGCCGCTTGTCGGTGCGCACGATGCCGACATAATCCCACATGGTGCGCCGCAGTTCGTCCCAGTTGTGGGCGATCACCACTTCCTCGTCACTGTCGGTCACGCGGCTTTCGTCCCAGGGCCGGATGGCCGGCTGGGCATCGGCCGCCGGTTGACGGGCGATATCGTCGGCCACGGCCTGCCCGAACACCAGGCATTCCAGCAGCGAGTTCGACGCCAACCGGTTGGCGCCGTGCAGGCCGCTCTGGGTCACTTCGCCCGCCGCCCACAGGCCGGCCAGATCGGTGCGGCCATCCAGATCCACCATCACGCCGCCGCAGCTGTAGTGCGCCGCCGGCACCACCGGGATGGGCTGGGTGGTGCAATCGATGCCCAGTTCCAGCAGCCGGGCGTGGATGGTGGGGAAATGGCCGCGCACGAAATCGGCGCCCAGATGCGTGAGATCAAGCAGCACATGATCAAGGCCCAGCCGCTTCATCTCGGCATCGATGGCGCGGGCCACCACATCGCGCGGGGCCAGTTCGAGGCGCTCGTCATAGCGTTGCATGAAGCGCGTGCCGTCGGGCAGCTTCAGATGGCCGCCTTCGCCGCGCGCGGCTTCGGTGATCAGGAAGTTGCGCACCCTGGGGTGGTAGAGGCAGGTGGGGTGGAACTGGTTGAATTCCATGTTCGATACCCGGCAGCCAGCGCGCCAGGCCATGGCGATGCCGTCGCCGGTCGCGCCATCGGGATTGGTGGAATAGAGATAGACGCGGCTCGCCCCGCCGGTGGCCAACACGGTGGCCGGTGCCGTGAAGGCCACCACGCGACGCCTTTTCGTGTCGAGCGCATAGACGCCGTGGCAACGCCGGGCCGGGAAGCGCGTGCCCACCACGTGGCGATGGGTGATGAGATCGATGGCCGCCATGTGCGGGACCAGGGTGATGTTGGGGTGCGCCTGCGCCGCCTTGATCAGCGCCTGGGAAACGGCCCAGCCGGTGGCATCGTCAACATGCACGATGCGGCGGTGGCTGTGCCCGCCCTCGCGGGTGAGGTGCCAGCGTTCCGAAACCGTCTCGCCGGGGTTGAACGGCACACCCAGCCCGGCCAGCCGGTCGATGGCGGCGCTGGCACCGGCGGCAACATATTCCACGGCGGCGCGGTGGTTGAGGCCGGCGCCAGCCACCATCGTGTCTTCAACGTGGGCCGCCACCGTGTCGCCAGCGTCCAGCACGGCCGCGATGCCGCCTTGCGCCCAGGCGGTGGAACCCGCGGCCAGATCGCCCTTGGCCAGCACCGCCACGCGGCCGCGTTCCGCAAGGTTGAGCGCAGCGGTCAGCCCGGCCGCACCCGAACCGATCACGATGGCATCGAAGGCCTGCGCCTCAGGCGGCTGTTGCTTGGGGGCTTGGGCCACTGGTCAGCTCCAGGAACACGTCTTCCAGATCAGCCTCGCGGGTGGACACGTCGACCACGCCCAGGCCCGCCGTGGCCAGCATCGCCAGCACGGCGCCGGCATTGTTGTGGCGCTTGTCATAAGTGATCACCAGGGTGCGCGCGCCCTTCAATTCCACCGCCTTGCAGCCCGACAGCGCGTCGGGGGCGGCGGTGAGGTCGGCATCCAGCGTCACTTCCAGCACCTTGTCGCCCATGCTGCCGAGCAGACGGTGCGTCTCGTCGTTGGCGACCACCTGGCCATGGTTGATGATGGCGATGCGGTCACACAGGCTTTCGGCTTCTTCCAGATAATGGGTGGTCAGCACGATGGTGGTGCCGGCGCGGTTCAGTTCGACCACATAGTCCCACAGCAACTGCCGCAATTCGATGTCCACCCCGGCGGTGGGTTCATCCAGCACCAGCACCGGCGGATTGTGCACCAGCGCCTTGGCCACCAGCAGCCGGCGCTTCATCCCGCCCGACAGGGTGCGCGAATAGACATGCGCCTTGTCGTCCAGCCGCACGGCCTTCAGCAGCTCCATCGTCCGCCGTTCGGCCTTCGGCACGCCGAACAGGCCGGCCTGCAGTTCCAGGGTTTCAAATGGCGTGAAGAAGGCATCGAACACCAGTTCCTGCGGCACGATGCCGATGCTGGCCTTGGCGTTGCGCGGGTGATCGTCGATGTCGAAGCCCCAGATGCTCGCCCGCCCGCCGGTCTTGTTCACCAGACCGGCCAGGATGTTGATGGTGGTCGATTTGCCGGCGCCGTTGGGACCCAGCAGGCCGAAGATGCTGCCCCGCGGAATGTCGAGATCAATGCCCTTCAGCGCCTGCTTGCCGCCGGCATAGGTCTTGGTGAGGCCGCGAAGGCTGATGGCGGATTGGGACATGATGGCAGGGATAGACCTGCGCGGGGGGAGGGGCAAGCGGGCAGGGGCGTCGCGGCGCGCGGCACCATGACGTCGAACGGGCTGATGGCCGATCTTGCCGGAGTCGGCGGATAGCGCGCTGCGCTATCCGCTCGCCCGGCTGCGATCAGAACCGCACCACCGCTTCCACCCCGAACAGCCGCGGCAGGCCGCGGATGAAGGTGGGGATGCCAAAGGCGCCGCCGGTGTTGCCGCCGTCCATCAGATATTCCGCGTTGAACAGGTTGGTGGCAAAGCCGATCACTTCCCACTTGCCGTCCGGATTGCGCACGCCGGCCCGCAGATTGGCCAGCGTCACCGCGCCTTCGCTGGTCACCGGGTTGTTGGGCAGTTCGAAGAACACGCTTGAACGGTAGGTCACGGTGGGGGTGGCGAACACTTCAAGGCCATCGCCCACCGATGCACGGAAGGTGCCGCCGATGGCGCCCTGCCATTCCGACTGCAGGCGGAAGCGATCGCCGGCGAAATTGCCGAAGCGCGGATCGTCGTTCACGCGGGCATCGATGTAGGCGCCATTGGCAAACAGGCTGACGTTGGGGGACAGGGTGGCGGTGATTTCCGCCTCGATGCCCTTGTTGGTGGCATCGGCGTTGACGATCAGCGCCGGTGCGCCCTGTTGCGGCACGGAGATCTGGAAATCCTTGTACTTCAGCATGTAGGCGCCAAGGCTGAAGTTGATCTTGCCAAAACCGCCCTTGATGCCGGCTTCGAAATTGTCGACGATTTCGGCCGGGAATTCGCGCACGTTGGGCACCACGTTGCCAGCCACGCGCGCGGCCGAAAGCTGCAACACCGGCGAACGGCGGCCACGCGAATAGGTGGCATAGAGGTTCAAGTTGTCGGTGGCCCGGAACAGGATGTTGGCGCGCGGCAGGAAGGCATCGAAGCGCTTGCCGGCGTTGAACACGACGCCGCCCGTGGAAACCCCGCCGGGGATCAGCGGCGCGCCGGTGATCACCGTGTTGGGGATGTTGCTGGAGAAGCCGCTCCGGCGGTTTTCGGTCAGCCAGCGGCCGCCAACGGTGAGTTCCAGCTGCGGCACCGGAATCCAGGTGGCATCGGCGAACAGGCTGAACGTGTCGATGGTGGCTTCGTTCTTGAACAGCTCGGCGCTGTAGGGCAGCACCGTTGCCAGGCCGCCGGTCAGGATGCCGGTGGCCTGTGCGGCTTCCACCACGCCCGTCGTGTTGTTGATGCAGGCCAGGCCCGGGATCAGGCGCGCGGCGCACTGCAGGAAGATGCCTTCTTCCGAACTGAATGGCACGCGCTGGAAACCGGTTTCCCAGAAATAATTGGCGCCGAAGAAGGCCCGGAAATTGTCCGACGTGTAGTTGGTGCGGGCTTCGAAGCTCAACTGTTCGCCGCGCGCGTCTTCGGCGAATTCCAGATACCAGGCCTGCGTGCCATCGGCGTCGAACACTTCGTTGCTGTCGAAGTTGCGATAGCCGGCGATGGTCGTGAAGCTCCACGCATCGCTCAGCTTGCCGTTGATGGTCAGGTTCAGGTCATAGACGTTGCGGTTGAGGCTGGGCTGATCGGCGCCGAGCGTGGTGGCGCTGTCGGGCGCACCCGAAACTTCCTTGAAGCTGTACGGGCTGGTGGTGCCGCCGGTGGGCGCGAACGTGCCCGAGGTGAAGGCGGTGCCCGGTGCGCGCTGGCCGTCATAGGTGAAGACCAGATCGGCGGTGAGGTCGCTGCTGGGCGTGAAGCGCAGCGACGCGCGCGCGCCATACTGGCCCTGGCCGTTGAGATCATCGATGCGCGGGCCGTTCGGCGTCTGCGAACCGGGGCGGCCCGCGATGTTCTCCACCACGCCGTCGCGCAGCTTGACCGCGCCGGCCAGGCGGAAGGCGATCACGTCATTGCCCACGTTGAAATGGCCATCAATGCGGCGCTGGTCGAAGTTGCCATAGCCCACGCGCACTTCGCCCGACGTGCCGGCGCGCGGCTTGGCGGTGATCACGGACACGACGCCGACGGCGGCGGCAGTGCCGAACAGGGTCGATTGCGGACCCTTCACCACTTCGGTGCGTTCCAGATCGTAAAGGTCGAAATAGGACCCGCGCGAGCGGCTGACATCAACGCCATTGAGATAGACGGTAACCGCCGGCGAGCCCTGCGAGGAGCCGCTGTCGGACGTGATGCCGCGGATCACGAAGCCGGGGTTGTTGGGGCT
>JALOSK010000315.1 GCA_025458465.1 Sandarakinorhabdus sp.
TTTGCCAGCGAGGATGTGGGGCTGGCCGACAGCAATGCCCTGCGCGTGTGCCTTGATGCCAAGGATGCGTTTGATTTCCTGGGCTCGCCCGAAGGCGAACTGGCGATCGTTCACGCCTGCCTCTATCTTGCCACCGCGCCCAAATCGAACGCGGCCTATGTGGCGGAAAAGGCTGCGAAGAAGCTGGCCGCCAGCACCGGCTCGCTCAGCCCGCCCGCCCATATCCTCAACGCGCCGACGCGGCTGATGAAGGAGATGGGCTACGGGCAGGGCTATGCCTATGATCACGATGCGCCTGATGGCTTTTCCGGCCAGAATTACTGGCCCGATGGCATGGCGGCGCAGGCGCTGTACACGCCGTCCCCGCGCGGCATGGAAGCGCGCATTGCCGAACGGCTGGCGGAATGGGCCAGACGACGGGAAGACCAGAGGCGGGCAGCGGCGCAGGGGCGGTCGTGAGGTTCACGCGATTTGTGGGCATCGACTGGTCGGGAGCGAAGGGCCAGCGCCATCCATCCATCCAGATCGCCATCTGCGAAGCCGGCGATGCGCCGCCGGCGCTGGTGATGCCGTCTTCCGGCGTCTGGTCACGCATGGCGGCCCTGGAATGGCTGGCGGGCCTGTCGGGAGATGTGCTGGTGGGCATGGATGCCGGCTTCGGCTTTGCCGCCGTGCCGCCCTTCACCGGCCCGGCACGCGGCCTGTGGGCCGAGGTGGAGGCGGTGTGCGCCGGCGAGGATGATCTGGGCGGCCATGGCTTCATCCAGCATCGGCGCGAAGCCTTCTGGCTGGGTGCCGCCGATGGCCCCCGCCACAGCCGCGCCCATTTGCGGGTGACGGAACAAGTCTACAAGAACAGTGGCCTTGGCGTTCCCACCTCCAACTTCGTGCTGCTTGGCGCATCGCAGGTGGGCAAGGCGACGCTGACGGCAATGCGCCTGCTGCACCGGCTGGATTGGCCCGTGTGGCCGTTCGATCCGCTGCCGGCCCGCGGCCCGGTGATCATGGAAATCTATGCCCAGGCCTTTGCCCGCCTCGCCGGCTTCCGGGGGAAGCTGCGGGATGTGGACAGCCTGAACACGGCGCTCGCCCGCCACGGCAGCCGGGCCTTGCCAGCGGCCTTTCCGCCTGCCTTTCCCGATCATGTGGGTGATGCCCTCGTCACGGCCGCGGGCCTGCGCGCCATCGCGCACCAGCCGCACTGGTGGCAGCCGGCCGCGCTGACGCCGGCGATTGCCGCAACGGAAGGGTGGACGTTCGGGGTGGTCTAAACTGGGCGGCACAGTTAAGGGAGTGCCAATGAACCCCACCATGCCCCATCTGCTGCTGGTCGCCATTGGTGGCGCGCTGGGTTCGATGCTGCGCTATGGCGTGGGTCGCTGGGCGATCACGGCGATGGGGCCGGGCTTTCCGTTCGGCACCTTCGCGGTGAACATCATTGGCGGTTTCCTGATGGGGCTGCTGGCCGGCTGGCTGGCGCGCTTCGGCCCCGAATCTGCGGCAGGCAGCGAGGATCTGCGCCTGTTGCTGGGCGTGGGCGTGCTGGGCGGCTTCACCACCTTCTCGGCGTTCAGCCTCGAGGTTTACAACATGATCACCCGTGCCGAAGTGGCGCTGGCAGCGGCCTATGCCGTGTCCAGCGTGGCCGGCAGCGTGCTGGCGGTGCTGGCCGGGGTGTGGCTGATGCGGATGCTTGCCTGATGCCGAATGCCATCATTGCCGAAGACGACGACGGCATCCGCCTCGATCGCTGGTTCCAGCGTCACGCCACCGGCATTTCCTTCAACATCGTCTCGCGCTGGTCGAAAACCGGGGCGGTGCGGCTGGACGGCAAGAAGGCCGGGCCGGGCGATCGCATCGCGGCCGGCCAGAAGCTGGAGTGGCCGGAAAGCCTGCCAGCCGAAGCCGCGCCGCGTCCGGCCGTGAAGGAGCGCCCGCCGCTGTCCGACGATCAGATCGCCTACATGCGTGAACTGGTGATCCTGAAGACACCGGATGCCATCGTGATCAACAAGCCGCCGGGGCTGGCGACGCAGGGCGGCACCGGGATTTCCACCAGCGTTGATGCCCTGCTGGATGCGCTGCAGTTCGAGGCGCCGGCCCGCCCGCGCCTTGTCCACCGGCTGGACAAGGACACATCGGGTGTGCTGCTGCTGGCCCGCACGGCGCGGGCGGCGGCCTTCTTCAGCAAGGAATTCGCCGGCCGCGACGCCCGCAAGACCTATTGGGCGCTTACCGTGGGCGTGCCCAAGATCGCCGCCGGCACCATCACCGCGCCGATTGCCAAGCAGCCCGGCACCGGCGGCGAGAAGATGCATGTCGATACCGAAGCCGGCCTGAAGGCGCACACCCGTTATCGGGTGATCGAACGGGCAGCCGGGCGGGCGGCCTGGGTGGCGTTCATGCCCTTGACGGGCCGCACCCACCAGATCCGCGTGCACGCCGCTGCCATCGGGCATCCCTTGGTGGGCGACGGCAAATATGGCGGCAAGGATGCGTTCCTTACCGGCGGGATCAGCCGCAAGCTGCACCTGCACAGCCGCCGGCTGGTGATCGCGCTGCCCGATGGCGGCACGCTGGACATCACGGCCGATCTGCCATCGCACATGGCCGAAAGCTGGAACATGCTGGGCTTTGATCTGGCGCTGGGCGCGATCGAGGACGAACCGCCACCGCCGCCGCCGCCAAGAAAGCCGCGCCGCCTTTCCAGCACCGCCAGCGGCAACCGCCGCGGCGAACGGCGATCACGCGCGGCCGAACCGGCCCGGCCACCGCGCCGCAAGTGAAAAGGGCCGGGCGCTGGCGCCCGGCCCTTCACGCAGCATCTTGGGCTGATCAGCCGGGACGGCCAGGGCG
>JALOSK010000048.1 GCA_025458465.1 Sandarakinorhabdus sp.
GGGCGCCACATCGGCCAGCTGGGCGCGCAGATCGGCTGCATCCACCGGCGCCACACCGAAGCCGGCGCGCAGGGCGTTGTGATGGGCCAGCAGGCGTTCCAATTGCGGCCCGATGGCATCCAGATGCGCCAGATCGATTACCCGCAGCGCGCGGCGGCCCACCTTGTCTTCATAGGCCGGGCCGATGCCGCGCCGCGTGGTGCCGATCTTGCCGGCGCCCATCGCATCCTCGCGCAGGGCATCCAGATCGCGGTGCAGCGGCAGGATCAGCGGCGCGGTTTCCGACACCGCCAGATTGTCGGGCGTGATATCAACCCCCATGCCGGCAATGCGGGCCACTTCGGATCGAACACCACGCCATTGCCGATGACGGACAGCGTGCCGCGCACGATGCCCGATGGCAGCAGGGAAAGCTTGTAAACCTTCTCGCCCACCACCAGCGTGTGGCCGGCGTTGTGGCCGCCCTGGAAGCGCACCACCACATCGGCGCGCGCCGACAGCCAGTCGACAATCTTGCCCTTGCCTTCATCGCCCCACTGGGCGCCCACAACGGTGACGTTCGGCATCAGAAGTCCTTCTTGTCAGCGCACATAGGAGGCGCCGTTGATGTCGATGGTGGCCCCGGTCATCGAGGCGGGGGCCTCGCTGGCCAGCCAGCGGATGATCTCGCCCACCTCGTCCGGCATGGCGACGCGGCCCAAGGGAATATCGGCCAGCAACTTGTCGCCGCCGCGGCTGGCCAGATAATCCTCGGCCATGCCGGTCATGGTGAAACCGGGCGTGACGGCAAAGGCGAGGATATTGTCGCGCGCGTAACCCCGGGCAATCGTCTTGGTGAGCGCCAGCATGCCGCCCTTGGCCGCCGCATAATGCCAGTGCCTGGGCGAATCGCCCCGATGGCCGGCGCGGCTGGCCACGTTGATGATGCGGCCGCCCCCATGCTGCTGGAAGTGCAGCACGGCGTGGCGGCACAGATCGGCCGCCGATTGCAGGTTGATGGCGATGCTGCGCGCCCAGGTGCTGGCAAAGGCATCGGCATCGGCGATCTCGGCGGCTTCGAACACACCGGCATTGTTGACCACGACGTCAATTTTTCCGCCGGCCTGTTCAAGTGCCTGTGCCCACAGCGCATCGGCAGCATGCGGCTGGGCGAAATCGGCGGCGATCAGGCCATCGCCACCCGTGGTGGATTGGCCGATCACGCTGTGTCCGGCGGCAAGAAGGGCGGTGCGGGCAGCGGCGCCGATGCCGCGCGAAGCGCCAGTCAGAAGAATGTTTGCCATTTTGCCCTCATGAACCGCTGGCCGGGTTGCTGTCCAGCCGTGCCGCGATGGCCGCTTCCAGTGCGGCCTCGCGTTCCGGCCAGTCGCCGCCGATCACCACCGGCGTGATCCCGCGCGCCGCCAGCTCGGCATCGATGGCGCGGGAAAAGGCCTCGCGATCCGGGCCAACAAAACGCCGCGTGCCATCATCCACCCACAGCGTGTCGGGTGCGAACAGCAGATGGACATCAGCCGCCGTCGGCATTGCCGACAGCACCGGATCGGCATGGCCATTCAGCATCCGGAACCAGGCTGCCGTCATCACCACATCGGTATCCTCGATCAGCAGGCTGGGCTGTGTGGCCAGCAGGCGGCGGCGGCGTTCGGCATGGATGCGGGCGATGCTGCGCAGGGCAATCGCGCTGAATTCGGTGCCGATGGTTTCGGCGAATTCCCGGCCATATTCCGGCAGGAAGCGGCCGCCCAGCCGCTTCGCGATGCGCCGGCCCAGCGTGGTCTTGCCGGTGGATTCGACACCGATCAGGCAGACATGCAGGCTCATGCCGGCAGCGCCTTGCGCCAGGCCTGCCAGCTCCACAGTGCGATCACCAGGAAGGCGACATACAGGGCCGAGGTCACCCACAATGCCTGGCTGGCATAGAGGCCGATGGAAACGATGTTGATGCCCACCCACAGCGGCCAGGATTCCACGTGCCGGCTGTTGGTGAGCAATTGCGCCACCAGCGACCAGGCGGCCACGGCGCCATCGCTGATCGGCGCGGCCGCATCCGTCTGCATCAGCAGCAGCGCCAGCAGCGCCGATGCCGCCGTGCCGGCCAGCACCACCACCGGCCAGCCGCGGCGGGGCAGGCGGCGCACGGCAACCCGGCCATCATCCTGCGGGGCCTTCAGCCAGCTGGCGAGCCCATGCACCTGGGCGGCGAAAAAGAACAACTGCAGGCCCGCGACGGCATACAGCCGCGACTGCCAGAAGACGACTGCCAGGATGGCCACCATCACCATGCCGCATGGATAGTTCCACACCGACCGGCGGGCCAGCAGCACGAGATTGGCAAGGCCAAAGCCTGCCGCAAGGATCTCCCAGTCATTCACGGCGCGCCTTAAGGCAGTGCAGCGGCGCTTTGGCAAGAAAAAGGGGCGTGTCCGGCCGGACACGCCCCCATTTCCGGCGCTGATGGCCAGTTCAGAAGCGATAGCGCAGCGTGCCGCCATAGGTGCGCGGCGCGTTGGGATAACCGGAGAAGCTGCCGTTCTGCGCCACCGACGGGAAGGCCGACAGCAGGAACTGGTCGTTGAACAGGTTGCGGCCCCACACCGACACTTCCAGACCCTGGCGCAGCTGCAGCGTGGCGGCAGCGTTGACCAGATTCTGTTCGCGCTGGAACTGCGGGAAGCCATCAACCACCTGCGTGCGGCTCTGGTGATTGTAATCGGCGCGCAGCAGCAGCTTGTTGCCGCCGCCGACATCGATCTTCCAGGTTGGCGCAAGGGTGAGCGACACGGCAGGGATGCCGGCCGGGCGGGTGCCCGACAAATCGCCAAAGGCGCTCTGCGTGAAGCTGTCATAGCGCGGATCGAGCAGGGTGAGGTTCACCGCCAGGCTGAAATCGCGCACCGGGCGGATCAGCGTGTCCACTTCCACGCCCCAGGTTGACTGCTTCTCGGCATTGCCCAGCTGGAAGCCGGTGCCGGTGAAGATGTTCTGCTGGAAGCCATTGAGGAACTGGTAGAAGCCGGCGACGTTGATGGTCAGCCCTTCGAATTCCGCCTTGGCGCCGATTTCATAGACGGTGGCATGTTCGGGTGCCGCAAAGCGCCCGCCGGTCGTCAGGTTGGGCAGGGCAAGGCCGGCATCGCGGATGGGCGAGCGCGGCGGATTGACCGCCGACGAGCCGGGGCTGAAGTTCGCCGCCGAAGGCCGGCTGTCGCGCGAGAGGTTGAAGCTCGATGCCTTGAAGCCGGTGGCGTGGGTGGCATAGAGGTTCAGCCGGTCGCTGGCCTGCCACGACAGGCGCAGCGTGTAGGCCAGATCGCGATCATCGGTCGCGCCGTTTTCAACCGCGTTCGGGAAGTTCAGGAACGGCGGCAGGAACTGCAGCGGGCGCAGCGCCAGCAGCGGATTGACCGCCGGGTTGGTGGCCAGCGCCGGCGGGATGCCCAGGCCGTTCACACCGATGGCGACGAAATCAAGGCCGGAGAACACGTCGGTCGAGGTGACGTCGGTGCTCACGCGCTTGAGATCGTCGGTGTAGTTGAAGCCGGCGGTGAAGGTGAGCCGATCGGTGAGCTTGAAATCCAGCGTGCCGAAGATCGAGAAGGCCTCGTTGCGCAGGGTGTAGCGTTCGAACAGGCCCTGGCCGCGACCGCCGAAGCTGCCGGCGGGGATGCCGAGCAGGGTTTCGGTGCCGATGTAGCCACCACCGGTCAGCGCATTGGCGTAATTGCGGAAATCGGCGCCATAGGTGAGGTTGTTGGCGAAATCGATGTCTTCGTTGAAATAGAAGCCGCCCACCAGGAAGTTGAAGAACCCATCATAGTCCGACGCCAGCCGCACTTCGGCGGTGTAGGTGTCGATGCGGGTGCGGGCGCTGTTCTCGCCAATCAGGTCGGCCGAGGTGAAATCGCTGTCCTGGTTGGTGGCGCTGTCCACCCGGCGCCAGGCGTTGATCGCGGTCAGCTTCACCGAATCGCCGATCTGCCAGTCGGTCTGCAGCGAGACGCCATAATTCTCGATCTCGTTGGTCGACGCGAAGTTGTTGAACGTCACGAAGCTGAACGGGTTGGCCGAATCGATGCGGCCGCCCACGGCGCGCACGGCATTGCCGGTCGGGCCGTCCACCAGGTTGGCGGCGATGCAGCAATTCTCGTCGATCTTGTCGAAATCGCCGATCAGGCGGAACGACAGCGCGTCGGTGGCGTTCCACAGCAACTGGCCGCGCACGCCCCAGCGGTTGCGATCGTTGAAATCCAGATCCAGATCGGGATCATAGGCATAGCCGTCGCGCTTGTTGAGATTGCCGGCGAGGCTGAAGGCCAGCGTGTCCGTAATGGGCCCGCTGATGTCGCCGCGCACGATCAGCGCGTTGTAGTTGCCGTAGGTGACTTCGGCGCCGCCGGTCCATTCGAACTTGGGCGCAGCGGTCACGATCGAGATGATGCCGGCAGAGGCGTTCTTGCCGAACAGCGTCGATTGCGGCCCGCGCAGCACTTCCACCCGCTCAAGGTTGGGCAGATCGCCGATCTGGGCGGCGGAACGGCTGCGATAGACGCCATCGATGAACACGCCCACCGAAGGCTCGATGCCCGGGTTGTTGGCGCCGTTGCCGAAGCCGCGGATGATGAAATTGGTGTTGGCGCTGGATTGCAGCTGCGTCACGCGCAGCGAGGGCACCAGCGTCTGGATGTCAAGCAGGTCGCGCACCTGGGCCTGGGCGATGGTGGCGCCATCGGTCACGGCCACCGAAATCGGGGTTTCCTGCAGGGTGGTCGCGCGCTTGGAGGCGGTGACGATGATGATGTCGTCCTCGGCAGTCTCTTCGACGGCGGCGGCTTCCTGAGCGGTTGCGGGTGAAGCGAGAGCAACCGCAGCCAGGGTTGCCGACAGCAGCAGCGCGGCCTTCCCGGCCGCATCACGAATGAACATTTCTTTCCTTCCCAAGGCGTTCTTCGGGGTTCTGGGCGGGCCGGGGGCGGGCCGCCGCCCGGCGACTGGCCGCCGGGAGCGTCGCAAATACAGGCTCTCCTTGCAAATGCAAGCCGGGGTTGCCGCGGCCTCGCCATGCTGTCAGCTTGCCGCCCGCTGCATGGAGCGGCAGGCAGGAACGGATGCAGGATTGGGAGATCACGAGTGACAGGCTGCTGATCCGGCCGATGCGGGTGGACGATGCCACCAACTGGCACCGCGTGCGCGCGGCTGCGCCGTTCGATCCGCTCACCCGCTCCGTTGAGGAGAGCATTGCCCTGATCACCGCCATGCAGACGAGGCCGGCGCCCGACAGTGACGGCTGGCAGCAGTTTGCCATCCTGTCGCGTGAGGGCCGTTATGCCGGTGATCTGGGGCTGCGCTTCTCGCCGCCGTGGAATGCCACCTGCGAGATCGGCTTTGCGGTTGATCCGGCCCTGCAAGGCCGTGGCATCGCCAGCGAGGCGACCGGCGCCATGGTCGCCCAGCTGTTCAAGGCCGGCCGCCGCCGCGTGGTCGCCATCACCGACAGTCGCAACCGCCCGGCGCAACGCGTGCTGGAACGCAACTGGTTTCGCCTTGAAGGACGCTTTGTCGAAAGCTGGCGCGAGGGCGACGCCTGGTACGACGAACTTTCCTTTGCACGGCTGGCGAAAGACTGATGGCCATCACGCCCACCCCTGAACAGGTCGCTGCGCTGATCGGCGCGCCGGTTGCCGGTATCGAGGCGCTGTCTGGCGGCGCCTCGTCGGCCACCTACGCCGTTGACGCGCTGCGCCCTGATGGCACGGCGTGGCCGCTGATCCTGCAATGTGCGGCCACTGGCAGCGTGCCGGAAGGCGGCCTGCCGCGGCGGGACCAGGCCCTGTTGCAGCAGCGCATGCATGAAGCCGGCCTGCCGGTGGCCGAGGTGGTGCGCGTGCTCGAGCCTGCTGACGGCCTTGGTGAAGGCTATGTGATGGCGCGGCTGCCGGGCGAGGCGCTGGCGCCCAGATGGCTGAAGTTGCCGGAGTATGCCGCGGCGCGTGACGGCCTGACGGCGCAGGTGGGGGCCGTGCTGGCGCAGCTGCATGCGCAGCCGCTGGCGCTGGTGGCGGATCTGAAGCTGCCCACCGGCAGCACGGCCGAAGCCTTGGGCAAGATGTTCGCCAATTATCGCCGCTTCGGCGTGGACAGCCCGGTGTTCGATCTGGCCTTTGCGTGGCTGAAGGAACGGGTGGCGGATCGGCCCGCCGACACCATCGTGCATGGCGATTTCCGCTCCGGCAACTTCCTCATCTCGACCGCTGGCCTCGAAGCCGTGCTGGACTGGGAACTGGCGCATCTGGGCGATGGCCACGAGGATCTGGGCTGGCTGTGCTGCAATGCCTGGCGCTTTGGCCTGTGGGACAGGCCAGTGGGCGGGTTCGGCCAGCGTGAGGCCCTTTATGCTGCCTATGAAGCCGCTGGCGGCGGGCCAGTGGACCGAGAACGGGTGCGCCTGTGGGAGGTGTGGGGCACGCTGAAATGGGGCATCGCCTGCCTGCAACTGGGCGATGATCACGTTTCCGGCCGCCTGAAATCGGTGGAGCGCGCCGCCATCGGCCGCCGGGTGTCGGAAGTGGAGCTGGACCTGATGCACATCTTTGCGAAAGGCGATGTCTGATGGCCGAACAGATCGAGGCTGCCACCCTGATCGAGGCCGTTGCCGGCTTCCTGGCGGAACTGGAACCCGAACTGAAGGGCCGCCGCGCCTTCCATGCCAAGGTGGCGCAGAATGCGCTGGCCATCGTGGCGCGCGAACTGGCGCAGGCCCCACAGGCCCGGGAACAGGCGCTGCTGGCCGGCGTGCTGGGCCATGATGCACCGCTCGACATGTTGCGCGCCGACATTTGCAAGGGCCTGCGTGCCGGCACGCTGGGGCAGGGAACGCCGGGGCTTATCGCTGCCCTGCTGCAAGTCGCGCTGGCCAAGTGCGCGGTGGACAATCCGCGTTACGCAACCTTCAGGCGGCTTGCCGTCTGAAGCAACAGGGGTGACGGCGGCTTGCCGTCTGAAGCAACAAATGGCTTTCAGGCGTCTTGCATCCTGAACCAGTCCCGCAGCACCGCCAGATAGGCCGATGGATTGTCGTTCATGATGCTGTGGGCGGCGCCGGGAATCTCGGCAAATTCGGCGCCGATCCCGCGCGCGAAGCCGGCCACCGTTGCGGGACGGGCTTCGTCATCGGTGCCGGCAACGAACAGGGTGCGTGCCGGATCCAGCCGGGACAGCAGCGGGCGACCGTCATAATCCTTCAGCGTGCCGGTGCTGGTGAATTCGGCGCGGCCCCACATGTGGTTGTAAAGCCCGGCCGCGAACGGCACCGGCAGCGCGTCGCGATAGGCGGCGATGGCGGCCGGCGGGCGTTTCTGGCGCACATGACGGGCATAGAAGGCATCGGTGGCGGCCTTGCAGGCGGCTTCGGGCGCCGCGCCGGGCGTGTCGCAGCGATCCAGAAGGTCGCGCACGTCGGGCGGCATCCCGGCCTTGAGCAGGGCGGCATCCTGCAACCAGATGGCGGTGGAAATCAAAGGCGATTGCAGCACCAGACTGGCGAGGGCGGCAGGGCGCCCGGCGCCATATTCCAGGCCCAGCGTCCCGCCCCAGCTGCCGCCCACGACATGCCAGCGGGCGATGCCGAAGTGGCTGCGGATGGCCTCGATCTCCGACAGGAAGCGCGGCACTGTCCAGTTGGCGGCATCCCCCGGCGTATCGGAACGCCCGCAATCGAGCTGGTCATAGAGGATGACCGCGCGTTCATCGGCCAGCGCGGTGGCGTTGAGCCAGCCCCAGTGCCCGCTGCCCGGCCCGCCGTGGATGAACAGAACCGGGGGGCGCCGCCCATCCAGCGCGCCATTCACGCGCACATGGATGCGCCCGCCTGCCACCTTCACCATCGCTTCGCGGTCGGGGGCAAGGCGGATGCCGGCGGCGGTGGCGCCTTCGGCCATCGGCTGCGCGGCCAGCCGGGCGGGCACCAGGCTGGCAAGCCCGCCGGCCAGAAGCGTGCGCCGCGCCATCACGCCGCTGGGTCCGATTTGCGCCGGAAGCCGGCAGGATCGAGGTGCATGTCGATATCCGGATAATGGCATTCGTCGACGTCCTGCCGGTCGGTGCCGATGGCAAGGAAGCGACAGGGCAGCGCGGACCGGTTCTGCAGATGATGGCCGTTGGCGACACCGGCCGGGAAGCAGGCAATATCGCCGGGCTTCAGCACCGTCTCGCCATCGTCTTCCACCAGCACGGCCTCGCCCTCCAGCAGCACCAGCATCTCGTCCTCATGGCTGTGCCAGTGGCGCTGGCTGGACCAGGCCCCCGGCGCCAGCGTGACAAGATTGGCGCCAAACTGGGTGAGCCCTCCGGCAGCCGCCACGGCCTGCCAGCGTCGTCCCGCCACCGGCAGGTGATGGGGCGGCAGATAATGGGATCCGGCGTTCACCGGCAGGCTTGTGCAGTCGATCTTCGGCATCAGCGCCGTTCAAGCACAACCGGCAGCGTGCGGAAACCATGCACGAAACATTGCGCCACGCGGGTGGCCTCGCCGATCTGGCGCGGGAACAGCCGGCGGGCCAGCAGTTCCTCGATCAGGATCGAAACTTGCAATTCCGCCAGCCGCGCCCCCACGCAGCGGTGGACGCCGAAGCCGAACGACAGGTGCCGCCGGGCATTGGCGCGGCTCACATCGAAGCGTTCGGCATCCGGGAACACGTCATCATCGCGGTTGCCGCTGATGTACCAGACAACGATCTTGTCGCCCTTCTTCACCGGCACGCCGGCGATATCGGCATCGGCCACCGCCGTGCGTCGCATGTGGGACAATGGCGTCTGCCAGCGGATGACTTCCGAGACCGCGTTGCCGATCAGCGCCGGATCGGCTTCCAGCCTGGCCCATTCGCCATCGAAGCGATTGAACGCTTCCACCAGGCCCGACATCGAATTGCGCGTGGTGTCGTTGCCGCCCACGATCAGCAGGATGTAATTGCCGGTGCGTTCCTGGAACGGCATGTCGCCCATGGCGTCGCTGTGGGCCATGGCGCTGATCAGATCGTCACCCGGCGGCTGTGCCTTGCGCTGCGCCATCAGTTCATCCAGCGCATGCGTCATGTCCAGAAGATGCTGGTGACGAATGAGGTTGGTATCCGGGTTGAGCGCTGCCTCGATGTCGCCACCCCAATCCGACCACAAGGTGAGATCGCGGCGCTTTTCCCAAGGGTAATCGAACAATATGGCCAGCATGCCGGTGGTCAGCTCGATGGACACGCGGTCCACCCAGTCGAACGCCTCGCCAACGGGAAGGCCATCGAGCAGTTCGCAGGTGCGCTTGCGCACCTCGGTGGCCATGCGGGCGATCTGCGATGGCCCGAAAGCGGGCGCCACCACGCGGCGCTGTTCGCCATGGCGCGGCCGGTCCATGGCGATGAACTGCGGCAGGTTGAATTCGCCGAACAGGTCCACGATGGTGATGCCGCCAAATTCGTGGCTGCTGGAGAAAATGTCCGGCCGCGCTTCCACCGCCATGATGTCGGCGTGGCGCGTCACCGACCAATAGGGGCCAAACGGGCTGTTGGCCTGGAAATGCACCGGCGCTTCGGCCCGCAGCCGGGCAAACACCGGCCGCCAGCTGTCGTTGGCGTAAAGCGTCGCATCAGACACATCAATGGCAGACAGGGGCACATCAACCCCGAACGGTGCGAGCGTGGCCATATCATCCTCCCCATTTTTCGTGCCGCTTTCTGCGGTCATTTCGGCGATGCTAACCCGAACATCCGCCAACCGCGAGTCCCGATCATGGCCATCCCGTCCCACGCCAATGTCGATACCGGCATCGATCCCACCCGCGACCAGGTGCGCGCGCTGCGGGATCATGGCCGCGATGGCCCGGTGGTGATGATGAACCTGCTGAAATTCCGCTCGACGGCGCATTATCCGCCAAAGGCCGGGATGGCGCCCTGTTCGGGACGTGAGGCCTATGATCGCTATCAACACGCCTTCACTGTTGCGGTTGGGGCCATCAGTCAGGCCGAGGTGATCTATGATGGCCCGTGCGAGCAGGTCTTCATCGGCCAGGCCGGCACGGAGGCGACCGATTGGGACAAGTTGCTGTTGGTGCGCTACCCCAGCCGGCAGCATTTCCTGGCGATGATGGCCGACGAAGCCTATCGGGACGCGCTCGTCCACCGCTATGCCGGGCTGGAGCGTACCGTGCTCATCCAGTGCGGCGGCTGATACTCGCCACCTTGACAGGCTTTCATGTCGCGCCTGTTGCACCGCAGCGCCGGCGCGCTATGTAGGGCGCCAACAGGAAATGACGCGCGCCTTTCCGCAACCGGAAAAGCCAAGGGGGATCAATGGCCTCACGCCCGACAGTGCAGCCGCCCGGTATGTCCGGTGGGCGCCCGCTTTCGCCGCACCTCACCATCTGGAAATGGCGGGTGCACATGGCGGTGTCGATCGTGCACCGTGTCACCGGCCATGCGCTGGCGTTCGGCGCCGTGCTGATCTTCGCCTGGTGGCTGGCGGCACTGGCCAGCGGGCCGGCCTATTATCGCTTCTTCCTCGATCTCGTGCTGTCACCGGCCGGTGCGGTTGTTGGCATCGGCCTTACGTGGGCGGTGTTCCAGCACATGGGCAGCGGCATCCGCCACTTCATCATGGATGCCGGCGAGGGCTTTGATCTGGCCACGTCGCGCCGCATGGCGCAGGCCACGTTCGCCTTCTCCATCCTGGCCACCGCGGGCGTGTGGGCCTGGATCCTGCTGGGAGGCTATTGAGATGGGCAACGGAACGCAGATTGGCCGCGTCCGCGGCTTGGGCGCCGGTGGCGGCGCCGTGGTGCATCACTGGTGGTTGCAGCGCGTCACCGCGGTGGGCAGCCTGATCCTGGTGCTGTGGTTCATCTTCAGCCTGGTGCGGCTGCCGGCCCTGGATTACGCCAGCACCGTGATGT
>JALOSK010000316.1 GCA_025458465.1 Sandarakinorhabdus sp.
CTACCAGGCCGCCGGCATGGAAGCCTTCATCCTCTCCGGCTACCCCCACGCCCGCGAAGCCGACCTGTTCAGCCGCCACGTGCTGCCGAAACTGGAGCATGGCCCGCTGGTGATGTGAGGACTGGGCAGTAAGGAAGATGCCTCCGCCCCGGATCAAGTCCGGGGTGACGTGGGCAGGGGCTGAGCCCATGCACCCACTTTCGTTTTCGGCTGGCCCCTTTTCCGAATGAACCCGTCATGCGGGCGCAGGCCGGCATCCATCGTGCCGATGGGCGCTCGCGTTGCCGGTTGTGGTCCCTTCGCTGCGTTGGCTGCTGGCCGGCGGCAATGGTTCCCGCCACCAACCGGAGACACGCCGGCCCATGAAGACCAGACAATAAATATTGTGATCTGTCGCCAATGCCGGTCCTTCTCCAGAGCGAGTCTGGACTCCTCAGGCCGTGGGCACAGTTGCTGTCGCAGCGAGTCAAGCATGTGAACAATGCATGAAAAACGCATGATTGATGCACTTGCGAGGCAAATGACAGGATGGTGTCAAAACTTCATCCATTGATTCCGATAGGTTGGCCCGATGATGGCGACCAGAAATGGGACCGGCTGACAGCTTGACTCGCACGACAATTGGGCAAATACTTTGCGTTGAGGTGGGGCAAGTGTTTGCAGACTCAAGCCGTTTTGCCGAACAATTTGGCGCCGACGTGCGAACCGCATCGGAAGGTCGCGCGCTGTGCATGGTCATCGGCCATGTTTCACCCGTGTCGGCGATCAATGCGGTGGGCGGAACGCTGGCGGCGATGCTGCCCAATCACCGGGCCATCGCCATTGTTGATCTGCGCCACCTGCCGGCACTGCAGGGTCATGAGGATATACGGGTGGCCGGGCCGATTTCGGTCGATCCGCAGCGCTTTGCCGCCTTTCAACGGTTGATTGGGGTGCGCGGCTAACCGGATGGCTGGCGGCGCGAGGGAACGGAGACTGTCACACGAACGGGAGTGAAGATGATGGCCAGTGTAGGACAAGAACTGCTCGACGTGCCGCTGCCGGAAATGGTGCTGAAACTCGCGCTGGGCATTGCCGATGCGCAGCGCGCGCTCGACACCGCCAGTATCGAAACCGCCAAGGCGCTGGCGGAAGAGAAGATCGAGATCATTCCGCAGATCACCGAAACCATCGCGGCCAATGGCAATGTCAGCTTTGTGACGGCGGCGCCGGTGGAAATGTCGCTGATGCAGGTTGGCCTGTTCCCCACCTTCTATCAGTTTGCCGAAGCCACCATCGAAGTGACGATGGACATCAAGACCTCGCTCAACACCGAGACCAGCATCAAGGTGGGCACCAAGGCCAAGGTCGGCTTTGCGATGTGGAGCGCCAGCGTGCGGGTTGATGTGGCCCACAGCCGCAAATTCTCCAAGGAAGTGCATGGCACCAGCCGTCTGGTAACGCGCATGGTGCCGGTGCCGCCGCCGCAGCGGCTGTTCCCGCAGATCAAGACGGTGGACAACCGGGTTCCGGCGCCGCCGCCGGGGCCGTAAGCCATGGCCGTTCCGCCGATCAAGCGGGTGACGCCGGGCTTTCGCCCGCCCCTGGTGTCGCCTGCCCTGCCGCTGCCGGAAGTGCCGAGCGTCAGTTTTGGCGATCTTGTGCGCTTGCTGGCCGAAGGCATTGCCGATGCCCAGATGGCGCTCGATCGCGCCAGTGCCGAAATGGCGGTTGAACTGGCCAATTCGCAGGTCGAGATCGTGCCCGTCATCACCGAAACCGTGGACAAGGATGGCAACGTCCGCTTTTCACGCGCCGACCCGCAAACGGTGTCGCTGCTGGAAATCGGGATCATGCCGACCTTCTATCAGTTCCGCGAAGCCACGGTTGAGGTGTCGATGGACGTGCATATCGTTGAAAGCACCAACGAACAGACCAAGACGAAAAGCCGGGGCCTGTTTGCCTCCACCCGCGATGTGCAGATGGATCGGCGGTTCAACCGCGACACCAAGGTGGCATCGCGGTTGACGGCGACGTTGGTGCCGGTGCCATCGCCCATCCGCATCGAACCGGCACGGCGGACCGTGCGGAGTGAGGAGTGATGCCGGCCATCAATCTGGATGAGCTGCTGGGTGCCGCCGGCGCATCATTGGGTGATGCCCAGGGCAGGCTGCTGGATGGCGTGCCCATGGCGCCCACCCGCATGGCCATGTCGGAAGCGACGCTGGACATGATGGTGACGGTGGAAGGGGCCAAGGGCAAATCACTGCAGGTGGCCGCCGTGAACGCCGCGCTGGCGCGGGCCGGATCGGTGACACCAGAGGCGCTGTCGCGAGTGACCATGCGCTTTGTGGCGATGGCGGACCCGGCCAGCAGCCTGGCGCTGCCGCCTGACAAGCCAGAAGACGACCCGCAGCCGCCACCGCCGCCACGCAAGCCGTTGACCAGGGACGAAATGCGAAACGAAATGCTGAAATTGCCCGATATCGTGCCCCTGGTGCGGGACGGCATCGATGTGCGGCTGGATTTCACCGCCATCGGCAAGGAACGCACTATGGTGCGCGCCTTGTCGGACAAGGGTGAGGTTTTGGCTGTGCGGTTGCTTGATGGAACGCTGTGATGGCGAAGAAACCCACTGACAAGCGGCCATCGCCACCAGCGCGCGGTGCGGCGGCGAAACCGACCAGCGGGGCCGGCAAGCCAACGCCGGCGGCAGGGCCGGCAGGATCGGCCCGGCCCATCACGGCGCCAGCCCAGCCAGCGCCGGCGCGGCCCGTTGCACCCGCACCGCAGGCCGGCCAGCCGGCAGCAGCAAGGCCGACAGCCACGCAGCCCATCAGACCGCCCGTGCCGCCACCCGGCACCGTGCAGAGCCCAAGCCGCCAGAGTCCAAGCCGGTTGCGGCCAAGCCGGCAGAGAGTGGCCCTGTCGAGGCCAGACCGGCGCCGGTGATGACAAGCGCCGATGTGCTGCGGCTGCGCGAACGGCTGGACGATGTGTTGCGGGGCAAGCCAATCGCGACGCCTGCGGGCGATCCGGTCGTGACGATGCTAGCAGAGCGGCTTGCCGAAGCGCGCGCGGCTGACCAGAAACGCATCACGGCACTGGAGCAGGCCATCGCCGCTGCCGAGATCGAGAGCAAGACACTGATCGCGGGATTGCGCAACAGTCTGGCAGCTGCCTTGGCAGCGACTGAGGCCAGCTTGACCGAACTGGCGGCGGCGCAGGCAGAGCAGGCCAGGCTGGGCGACGAGGTGCAGCGGGCGGCGAAGCTGCTGGCTCGCGCCGAAGCGCGAATTGCTGAACTTGAGGAAAAGCCGGCAGCCGATGAGAGCCAGCCGGTGGGCGCCGAGGCCTTTGCCGAGTTGATGGACCGTTTTGTCAATAGCCTCAGCACCAGGATGGGCAGCTTGAGCCTGGCTGGTGGCGAGATTGTCCTGAAGACAGCGGTCGCACCCACCGGCAGCGGCGCGCGGTTCGTGCTGCCCTCTGCCACCGGGAAAGTGCCTGCCGTCTTGCACGAATTGCGGTTGCGGCTCGACCCGAAAGGCTGATCGGTTTCAGCGTCCGGTGTAACGCGGCGGGCGTTTTTCGCGGTAGCTGGTGAAGGCTTCGCGGAAATCGGCGGTGCCGGTGGCCAGGTGCTGTTCCTTGTCGGCGGCGGCAAAGGCGGTGGTGTAGTCCTCGTCCAGCGCGGTCCACACCTGCGCCTTCATCGCGGCCAGGCTGCGCGGCGCGCTGTAGGTGGCGATGGTCTTCGCATAGTCGAGGACGTTCGGCAGCAGCGCCTCGTCGTCGAACACGTCGTTGACGAGGCCCAGCGCCTTGGCTTCCACCCCGTCGAAGCGGCGGGCGGTGTAGAGCAGGTCCATGGCTTTCGCCTGGCCGATGTGGCGGGTGAGCAGCCAGGCCGAGCCTTTCTCGCCGGGGACGCCGATGCGGGCGAAGGTGGCGTTGAACAGCGCCGAGGTGCTGGCAAAGCGGATGTCGCAATGGAGGGCGAGGATGAAGCCCCAGCCGAAGGCCGGGCCGTTGATGGCGGCGATGGTGGGCTTGCGGCAGGTGATCAGCACCGGCCAGCCGCCGCTGTAATAGGGGGCGAGCGCCGGGCCGATGTCGTCGCCCCATTGCGGGGCGG
>JALOSK010000049.1 GCA_025458465.1 Sandarakinorhabdus sp.
GATCTGATGCTGGAACGCGGCGCCGAGGCGCTGGAACGCGAGTTCGATGCCGTCACCCGCTCCGCGCTCGCCCTTCTGGAACCGGCGATCATCCTGGTGATGGGCGGCGCGGTGGCGATCATCGTGCTGTCCATTCTGCTGCCCATCCTGCAACTCGAAAGCCTGGCCGCCGCATGAAGACCAAGAAGCGCCCCATCCAGAACGGCTTCACCCTTATCGAGCTGATGGTGGTGATCGTCATCATCGGCATCCTCACCACCGTGGTGGTGATCAACGTGCTGCCCGATGTGGACCGTGCCGCCGAAACCCGCGCCCGCGCCGATATCGCCAGCCTGGAAACCGCGTTGACGTCCTACCGCGCCGATCACATGGCCTTTCCCAGCACCGCACAGGGCCTTGCCGCCCTCAAGTCCGCGCCGGCCGATCTTGCCAGCCCCGATCGCTATCGCCCCGGCGGCTATGTCAGCCGGCTGCCGAATGACCCGTGGGGCCGGCCCTATCAATATGCCAGCCCGGGGCGCAAAGGGCCGTTCGATGTCTGGTCGATGGGTCCGGATGGCCAGTCCGGGCCGGGAGCGGAGGCCGATGACATCGGCAACTGGAATCTCTGAGCGCAAGCCTCCACAATCCGGCTTCACACTTGTGGAGCTGGTGGTGGCGATGCTGATCATCGGCATCGCTTCGGCGGCAATCGTGCTGGGCCTGCCCGACGGCAGCGACAGCCCGCGCCGCACGGCCGAACGGCTGGCGGCGCGGGCCGTGGCGGCGCGCGATCTGGCCATCATGTCGGGGCGTTCCGTGCGGCTGACGGCCGATGCCGGCGGCGTGGCGACCTTTGTGGCCACGCCGGCGGGCTGGCAGCCGCCGCCCGAACGCGCGCTGGCCATGACGCGCCTGCCCGCGGGCCTGGCGCTGTCGGCAAGCCCGGAAGGCCCGATCGATTTCGATGCCACCGGCCTTGCCACGCCCGCGCGCCTGCTGGTGAGCGGCCGGGGCGGCGCGGCGGCCGTCACCATCGATGCAGCGGGAGGCATCAATGCCGGCCCGGCGTGACCACAACGGCTTCAGCCTGATCGAGGTGATGGTGGCGCTGGCCATCTTCGGCCTTGCCGCGGTGGCATTGGTGCGGCTGACCGGCGTGTCGCTGGCCAGCGCCACCAGCCTTTCCGACCGCCAGCACGCCGCCATCGTCGCCCGCAACCAGGCGCTGGAGGCGATGCTGGCCAGCGACGCGCCGGTGCCGGCCAGCGGCCGCGAACGCGCCGGCCGCCGGGACTGGGCCTGGCAGCGCCGCACCGCGCCCGGCCCGCTGCCCGGTTCCCTGCAAGTGGACGTGACAGTGGCCGGCGATGGCGGCCAGGTGATCGCGCGCCACGCCGCGCTGTGGAGCCCGCGATGAGAGCGCCGTGCCCCACGCCCAGCCGCGAAACCGGCTTCACGCTGATCGAGCTTCTGGTTGGCCTGTTCCTGTTCGGCATCATGGCGGCGGCCGGCACCAGCCTGCTGGCCAGCGCGGTGGCCGCCAGCGACCGCGCACAGGGCCTGGCGCAGGACAGCGGCGATCTGGCCCGTGCTGCGGCGCTGCTGAATGCCGATTGCGCGCAGGCGGCGCCGCGTTCCTGGCGTGACGGTGAGGGGCGCGTGCGCCCGGCCTTTTCGGCCGACGATGGCGCGTTGTTCACCCTGGTGCGCCATGGCTGGGCCAATCCGGCGGGCACGCCGCGCGCTTCGCTGCAACGGGTGCGCTATGCGCTGGAGGGTGACAGGCTGGTGCGCCGCGCCGCCACGATGCTGGACGGCGCCGATGCCGGTGCTGCAACGCCGCTGCTGGCCGGGGTACGGCAGGCCCGGCTGCGGCTGCTGGGCAGCGATGGCTGGCAGGAGCGCTGGACCGCCCAGACGATGCCGCGCGCCGCCGAACTGACGCTGACCGGGCCAGAGCTGGGCGAGGTGCGGATGGTCCTGCTGCTTGGTCCGGGAGGGGCAGCATGAACCGGCCCATTCCCCGGCGCGAACAGGGCGCGGCACTGATCAACGTGCTGGTTCTGGTTGGCGTGCTGTCGGCGCTGTCTACCACCCTGTTCGATCGGATGCGGCTGGCGCGCCACCTGGATGCGGCCCGCACCCTTCAGGATGCGGCGCGGGCAGGCGCGCTGGCCGCCGAAACCCTGCTGCTGGCGCGCGCCGCCGGCCCGCTGCCGCCTGCGCCGCTCACGCTGGCCACACCGGCGGGGCCGGCGACCGCCGCGCTGGCGCCGGGCGGCAACTGTTTCAACCTGAACAGCGTCGCAATGGGGTTGCCCGGCCGCACCATCACGCGGCCACTGGGCGTCGAACAGCTCGCGCGGCTGCTCGGCCTGCTGGAGGTGCCGCAGGACGAGGCGCGCCGGATCGCCGCCGCCACGGCCGACTGGATCGACGTCGACAGCCAGCCGGGGCCCGGCGGCGCCGAAGATCCGGCCTATGCCCGCGCCGCCGTGCCCTATCGCACCGGCGCCACGCTGCTGGCCGACGTGTCGGAATGGCGGGCGGTGGCCGGGGTGACGCCGGCCATCTATGCCCGCGCCCGCCCGCATCTGTGCGCCCTGCCCGAAGCCGAACTGTCGCGGCCCAACATCAACAGCCTGCTGCCGGCCGACGCGCCGGTGCTGGCCGCCATCGCCGGCCTGGACGTGGCAACCGCGCGCGCCGCCATCACCGCACGGCCGCCGGGTGGCTGGGCATCGGCCAGCGATTTCTGGGGCCAGCCGCTGTTGTCAGGCCGCAGCGTGGCCGCGGATGTGCTGCGCCAGCCCGACACGCGGGACCGGTTCATCGCCTTCCGCCTTGCCGCAGGCACCGGTGATCTGCCCTTCATCGAAACCGGCCTGATCGCCGCCGGCGGGCCGGAACGGCCGGCCCGGCTGCTGGTGCGGCGCTGGGGAGAGGCAGAATGATCCTGTTGCGCCTTGCGCCCACGCCGGCCTGGCAGCGCTTTTCCGGCGCTGCCGTGGTGGCCAGCGGCACCGGATGGCCAGCCGGCCCCGATCCTGTCGTGGTCGCAGTGCCGGGCGAAGCGGTGGCGCTGCACTGGCTGGAGCTGCCGGATCTTGCCCCGGCGCAGGCCGCCGCCGCCGCCCGCCTTCTGCTGGGCGACCGGTTGGGCGAAGCCGATCCGCATCTGGCCGTTGCGCCCGGCAGCGGCCTGCGCCCGGTGGCGGTGGTGGCGCGCGCCGCGATGGCCGGCTGGCTGGCCGATTGTGCCGCCGCCGGCGTGACACCGGCAGCGATGGTGCCAGAACCGCTGTTGCTGCCGGAACCGGTGCAGGGCTGGAGCCTTGCGGCCGAAGGCGCGCGCAGCATTGCCCGCAGCAGCGATGCCGCGCTGTCAGGAGAGCCCGAATTGGTGGCGATGATCATCGGTGATGCGCCAGTGGCGCCGGCCACACCCGCGCTGCCCGATCCGTTGCCGCTCAACCTCTTGACTGGCAGTTATGCGCCGCAAACCCGCTGGCAGCCGCCGGCCGGCCTGTGGCGACGGCTGGGGATGCTGGCGGCCGCACTGGCCGGCCTGTGGCTGGGCGGCGATATCGCGGCGCTGCTGCGCGCCCGTGCCAGCACGGCCAGCGCCGATGCGCAGACAATCGCGCTCGCCCGGCCAATGCTGCCGGCAGACACCGACGATGCCGGCAGTGCCGCTGCGCAGTTGCAGGCCCTGGCCCGCACGCGCGGCGCCGATGGCGGGCTGGCCGCGCTGGCAGCGCCGCTGGCCAGCGCTGTTGCGGCCGGGAACGGCAATGGGCTGGCCAGCCTCACCTACACGCCGGCGGCCGGGCTGGTGGCGGGCGTGGCCGGCGGCGAGGCCGAAGCCCGCGCTTTGGCCGATGGGTTGAACGCCGCCGGGCTGAACGCGCGCCCCGGCCTGACCCGGGCAACCGGGGATGGCAGCATCACCGACGTGACGGTGCAGAAGCGATGATGGCGCTGATCACCCCCTGGTGGCGGGACCGCAGCCCGCGCGAACGCTGGCTGATCGGCGTGATGCTGGCGCTGCTGGCGGCGGTGCTGGTGTGGCTGGCGCTGTTGCGCCCGCTGGCGGCGGCGCGCGAGGCTGCCGATGCCGATGCGGCGGCGGCACAGGCCCGGCTGGCCCAGACGCAAGCCCTGGTGGCCGCCATCAAGGCCCGCCCGGCAGCCACGGCGGCCCCGGTGCTGGACGTGCTGAACCGCCGGCTGGCCGAAGCCGGCCTGCAGCCGACGCGGCTGGAGGCGCAGGGCGCCGGGCAGGCCCTGGTGGAGATCGGCGCAGTGAATGGCCGATTGCTGCTGGGCTGGGCGGCGGCGCTGGAGCAGCGCGACGGGCTGGTGATCGATGATCTGACGGCCAGCCGCAATCCGGATCAATCGGTGAAGGCGCGCCTGCTGGTGCGGCGCGCACAATGACGCGCTGGCTTGCCCTGCTCGCCGGCCTGGCTGTCGGGCTGCTGGCATTGCTGCCGGCGCGACTGCTGCTGCCGGCGCCGCCCTTGTCGGCGGCAAGCGTGGAGGGCAGCATCTGGCAGGCACGGCTGGCGACGGCCGGGCTGGGCGGGGCGCGGCTGGGCGATCTGGAGATCGGCCTGATGCCGGCCGCCCTGCTGAAGGGCCGGGCGCAATGGCAGGTGGCGGGCGCGGCATCGGGCCGCCTGTGGCGCAGCCTGGCCGGCGCCGGGATCGATGAGATCAACGGCACCCTCGCCGGTGCGCCGCTGGCCGGCCTGCCGGTGAACGCCGTGGAACTGGCGGGCGTTTCGATCGCGCTGGATGGCCGCGGGCGCTGCCAATCGGCCAGCGGTGCCATCACCGTGACACTCGCCATGCCCCTGGCAGGGCAGCGCACGCTGTCGGGCGCGCCGCGTTGCGATGGCGGCGCGCTGTCAGTGCCGATGGCCAGTGGGGATGGCCGCGTGCGGCTTGATCTGGCCGCGATGGCATCCGGCTGGCAGGCACGGCTGGCCGTTTCGGGCGCTGGCCCGGCAGAGGCTGCCGCGCTTGCCGGTGCCGGCTTCCGCAGCGAGGGCGGCACACTGGTGCGGCAGGAGGAACAGCCATGGTGATCGCTGCCCTGATCGCTGCACAGGTTGCGGCGGCCCAACCCTCCACACCGCCTGCCGCCCTGCCGGCCCAATTGGGCGAGCTGCCGCCGCAAGAGCTGCCGGCCGGGCAATGCGCGTTGTTCCTGTGGGATCGCGCGTCGGGCAAGCGCACGGCCATGATGACGGCCAACCCGGCCATCCTGCGTCTCGTCATCGACGGCCGCAGCACCGATCTGCCGCGCGAGGCGGCGGAGGGCACGGCCGTGATGGGCTTCGCGCCCATCACCCGCTACCGCTCGGCCAACCGCAGCTATGACGTGCGGCTGACCATATTGCCGGCCAGCACCGGTGGTGCCGTGGTGCGCGATGGCAGCCTGGCGATCACCGAAAGCGATGGCACCAGCATGGTGCTGCCGGTTGCGGGCCTGGCCGGCTGCCCGCAATGAGCGGATTGCAGGCCACCCCGAAGGAATGGGCGCTGGCCATTTGCGGCGGGCTTGCCCTGTCTGCCGCGCTGGTGCTGCTGCTGCGCGGCGGCGGCAGCGATGCGCCGCCGCCGCAACCGGTCGCGCCCGCACCTGTATCTGCGCCGCCCGTGTCGCAGCCAGCGCCCGCACCGGCAGCGCCGGTTGATCTCGTGCTCACCGGGCTGCGCGCCGGGCCGGATGGCGGCATGGTGATCATCGAGACCGGCAAGCGGCAATATCTGCTGCGTCCCGGCCGCACACTGCCTGGCGGCGTGAAGCTGCTGCGGGTGGAACCGGGCGGCGCCATCCTGTCGGGCCCTGCCGGAGAGACGGTGCTGGCCTTCCCCGATGCCAAGGCCGTCGGTGCCGGCGCAGCGCCCCAGCCGCCCGGCGGCGATCCGACCCCATGGCGCCTCGCATTGAACCCGGTGCGTGCGGCCGGCAGCATCACCGGCTGGCGGCTGGACAGCCTGGCGGGCCTGCCGCAGCTTGAAAAGGCCGGTTTGCGCGTTGGTGACGTGCTGAGCGAGGTTGATGGCACACCGCTGATTTCCGAGGAAAAGATCATGGAACTGCCGCAGGAACTGGCGGCCAACGGCAGCGTGCGGATCAACCTGCGCCGGGGCGGCAAGACGCTGGAGTTCACCGTCAACCGCTGAACGTTCCTGTCACAAATCGGCAATCCACACGTCACGAACCTGCAACGCGCCCGTAACGGCGCCGCCACGAATCGCGCCTAGAGGCCGGGCCAAGCGGAGGCGTTGCTCCGGGCCATGGCTCGCCTCCAGATCTTGCAACCACCGGGCCTTGAGGGGTGACCCATGACCTTCCGTCTTCGCCATCTGCTGCTGATCGGTTCCGCTGTCACGCTGGCTGCCTGTGACGGCGCCACCAACATCGCCTCGCCCGGCGAAGGCACGATCATCGTGCCGGCGCCTACTCCGGCCCCTGCTCCCACGCCGACGCCCACCCCGACGCCGACACCCACCCCGGGCCCGGCCGCCGATTGCCCGATGGGCACCGCCAACGTCGGCATCATCAACAACCTGCGCAACTGCCAGGTTTCGGGGAACATCACCGGCAACCTGACGCTGCGCAACCTGGCCGGCGTCGTCTATTCGCTGTCCGGCCGCGTCAACGTCGGCATCGATCTGGGCGCCGATCCGGCGGCCCCGGCCGCTGGCGGTGCGCAGGGCATCCTGACCATCGAGCCCGGCGTGGTGGTCTTCGGTTCGTCCGGCGCCGATGCGCTGGTGGTGAACCGCGGTTCGCAGATCTTCGCGGAAGGCACCGCCACCCGCCCGATCATCTTCACCAGCCGTTCGAACATGGAAGGCAATGTCAACGCCTCCTCCATCGGCCAGTGGGGCGGCCTCGTCATCCTCGGCCGCGCGCCGATCCACACCTGCATCGGTGCCGGCGCCACGCCGGGCACCGTGGACTGCCAGTCGGCCGTGGAAGGCCTGACCGGCGCCTTCTACGGCGGCGGCACCCCCACCGACAATTCGGGCCGCCTTAACTATGTGCAGGTCCGCTATCCGGGCTTCGAAGTCAGCCCCGGCAACGAGCTGAACGGTATCACCATGGCCGGCGTGGGTTCGGGAACCTTTGCCAACCACATCCAGGTGCACAACAGCTCTGACGATGGCATCGAATGGTTCGGCGGCCGCGTGAACCACAAATACATCGTGCTGACCGGCATCGACGATGACTCGATCGACACCGATCTCGGCTTCAAGGGCCTGATCCAGTATGCCCTGGTCGTGCAGCGTTCGAACGGCGGTGACCGGGTGATCGAGGCCGAAACCTCGGGCAACGAAACCCGCACGCCGCGCAGCTTCCCGCGCATTGCCAACTTCACCTTCATCGGCAACCGCTCGCCGGACAGCGTGCTGCTGCGCGGCGGCACCGATTTCGGCCTGGTGAACGGCATCATCGCCAGCACCACGGCAGCCAACTGCCTCGACATCGATGGCGCCCAGACCGTGGCCGCCGCCGATGCCGCCACCGACGAAGCCGGCGCGCCGATCTTCCGTTCGGTGATCTTCGGTTGCCCGGCCGCCGCCCGCGACGAGACCGACGTGCCGCTGGCCAGCATCACGCCGATCATCACCGGCAACAACAACGTGCTGCCGCCGGTGACGCTGACCCTGCAGAACATCTTCCTGCCGGGCACCTTCGAAGCCGCTGCCACCGCCACCGATCCGCGCACCGCGTTCACCGGCACCGGCACCTTCTTCGACCAGACCACCTTCGTGGGTGCGTTCCGCAACGCCACCGACACCTGGTACGCCGGCTGGACCTGCGGCGTTGGCCCGGGCGCCACGGCCTGCGAAACGGCGCCTGCGCCGATCCAGTGATCGCCCTGACGGCCGGGGCCTGAGCGCCCCGGCCGTTTGCCATCCACGCCAGGGGGTCGAACCAGATGAACATGACCATGAAGCTGCGCATCCTGCTTTCCACCACGATGCTGGCCGGCCTTGCCGCGCCAGCTTTTGCACAGGCCCAGCCGGCACCACCGGCGGCCGAACCACCGCCCGCGGAAGAGCCGGTGGACATTTCGGTGCCGGGCGGCAGCAACGACGAGATCGTGATCATCGGTCGGCGCATTCCCAACACCATCCGCGCCAGCCGCGAAGTCGTTTCGGTGCTGTCGGCGGCGGATATCGCCCGCTCCGGCGAAGGCGACATTGCCGGCGCGCTGAAGCGCGTGACCGGCCTTTCCGTGGTGGGTGGCCGCTATGTCTATGTGCGCGGCCTGGGTGAGCGTTACTCGCTGGCGCTGCTGAACGGCCTGCCGATCCCCTCGCCGGATCCACTGCGCCGCGTCGTGCCGCTCGATCTGTTCCCGACATCGGTGCTGTCGTCGTCGGTCGTGCAGAAAAGCTATTCGGTCAATTTCCCCGGCGAATTCGGCGGCGGTGTCATCAACCTGACCACCCGCGCCGTGCCGAAGGATCCGTTCTTCACGGTGGGTGGCAGCATCGGCGCCAACACCGCCACCACCGGCCAGCTGGGCTATGTCTATTCCGGCGGGCGCTTCGACTGGACCGGGTTTGACGATGGCGGCCGCAATCTGCCGGCAGGCCTGCGCGCCAGCCAGGATGGCGGTACCGCGCTGGCGCTGGGCCAGAACTACACGTTGCGCCAGCTGCAGGACATCACCGCCAGCCTGACCAACGCCCAGACCAATGTCATCTTTTCCAACGACAACATCCCGGTGAACTGGGGCGCCAACATGTCGGGTGGCCGCGCCTTTGACGTGGGTGATGCGCGCATCGGCTTCGTGTTCGCCGGTGGCTTCAGCCAGGAATGGCAGACCAAGGCCGGCAAGCAGCAATTGTCGGGCGGGGTCGCCATCGGCCCCAACGGCGAGGAACAGCTGAACCCGGATCAGGATTTCGATTTCGTCGCCACCGAAATGCGCAGCGTACTGAACGGCCTGTTCTCGATCGGCGCGGAGTTCGGCAACCACCAGATCCGCTTTTCGAACGTGTATGTGAACGACACGATCAAGGAAGCCCGCATCCAGTCCGGCTTTGACGACATCAACGTGGGCCGCGACCGCATCCTGCAGCGCGAGGCCACCGCCCATTTCCGCCGCCAGTTGATCGACACGCAGCTGGTGGGCGAATTCAAGTTCGACGATCTGACGCTGGACGTGCGCGGCACCTATGCCAATTCCAAGCGCATCGCGCCCTATGAGCGGTTCAACAACTATGCCTTCGCCGAAACCGTGGAAGGCATCGCCATCAACGATTTCGTCAACGATCTGCGTTCGCCCGGCCAGTCCAGCCTGGTGGCCTTCAGCCGCCTGAACGAGGATGTGTGGGGCGGCGGCCTTGATCTTGGCTACAAGATCCGTGGTGGTCCGTTCCCGATCCGCCTCACCGCCGGCTATGCCTACACCGACACGACCCGCGTTTCGGAACGCTTCGACTATCGCTACCAGTCGAACGCGGCGCTGCCGATCGGCGTGATCCAGCAGCGCCCCGATGTGCTGCTGTCGGACTTCAACGTCTATACCTATGGCATCGTGCTCAACACCATCTCCACGGTGGCGCCGCGCTATGAGGCCGACATGACGATCCACGCCGGCTATGGCCAGGTGGAGATCGAGCCGGCCGATGGCGTGCAGTTCGTTGCCGGCGTGCGCTATGAGGACGGCAAGCAGAACGTCACGCCGATCGACGTGTTCAATGCCAACCCCGGTTCGGCGTTCAACACGCCCACCAACATCAACGAGGATTACTGGCTGCCGGCCGCGACCCTGACCTGGAACTTCGCGCCGGACATGCAGATTCGCCTTTCCGCCTCAAAGACCATCGCGCGGCCGCAGTTCCGCGAACTGGCGCCGCAGCCCTATTTCGACACCGAAAGCGACCGCCTGAGCTTTGGCAACCAGTTCCTCGTGAACTCCGAACTGCTGAACCTTGAAGGCCGCTATGAATGGTATTTCGGCCGTGACGAGCGGCTGGCCGTGGGCGGCTTCTTCAAGAATATCGACAATCCCATCGATGCCATCGCCTTCGTGCAGGGCGGCACGTTCCAGACCACCTTCGCCAACGCGCCGAACGCGCGGCTGTATGGTGCCGAAATCGAGGTGCAGAAATATTTCCCGCTGTCGTCGCTGGGCAGCTTCTTCGAAACCCGCCGCTTCATGGTTTCGGCCAACTATACCTTCACCGATTCCAGCATCCGCGTGCGCCAGGGCGACACCACCCGCTTCCCGCTGTCGGGCGAAGTGGTGCCGGCCACCAACATCTTCCGCAACAACCTGCCGCTCACCGGCCAGTCCGACCATGTCGCCAACGTGCAGCTTGGCTTCCAGGACGAGGATTCGCTGTCGGAACAGACGCTGCTGATCAACTATGCCAGCAACCGCGTTGCCTTCCGTGGCCCGGCCGGCCAGCCCGATCTGGTGGAAAAGCCCGGCCTGATCATCGATTTCATCGTGCGCCAGGGCTTCAAGCTGATGGGCAAGGAAGTCGAACTCAAACTGGAAGGCCGCAACCTGACCAACCGCGCCTATCAGGAATTCCAGACCCTCAATGCCAGCCGCATCGACACCAACACGTGGGTGCGCGGCCGCACCTTCCAGGCCAGCGTTTCGGCCAAGTTCTGACCATCAATCCCCTGAAACTGCCGCCGCTGCCCGCCCGGGCGGCGGCGGTTTTTTT
>JALOSK010000317.1 GCA_025458465.1 Sandarakinorhabdus sp.
GATTCCACCCGATCCCGGCCGGCACCGATCAGGGTGACCGGCGTGGTGCCAGCCCTGGCCAGATCGATGTCGGCAATATGCTCGCGCACCTCGGCCTCGCCCACCTTGCTGGCCGCGACCAGCACGTAACCGGCACCTTCACGGCGGATCACCGCGGCTTCGGTGAGGGTGCGGCCCGCCACCTGGAAATCCAGCCCGCGCCGATACAGGTCGCTGCCTTCGCCGAAATCCCGGGCATAGGAGGCCAAGTCTGCGGCCATCACCACGATATCATCGGCGATGCGCTGGCGGTTCTCCTCGACATAGGCCTGCGCCACCTGGTTGGAGCCATCGATGATGGTGCGCACCCGATCGGAAAACCAGAACTGCACCCCGAACTGGAACAGCAGGGAGGCGAACACCACCACCAGCACGGTGGGCACCGCCGCAATCGTCGCGAACAGGGCCACCAGCCGCAGGTGCAGGCGCGCGCCCGCAAGGCCGCGCCGGCGGTTGGTGATCAGCATGGCGACGCGGCGCCCGATCAGCACGATCAGCAGCATCGCCGGGATCAGGTTCGCCACCACAATGACGGCCACCATCGATTGGGAGGCACCATTGGCCGGCACGCCGCTGCGCGTCAGCCAGGCATAGCTGGACCAGCCCAGCACGATGGTGAGAATGGCCGCTGCGATTTCCAGCTTGGGATAGATATTGGCCTCGCGCGCCAGACGCTGCAGGCGCCGCAACCCCCGGCGCGCGCGCAAACCCAGTTGCTGCCACACCGACCGGGGGCGGCGAGGCGCCCGGTGCAGCGGCGCTGCGGAGACCGAATCAGGCTTCACAAGACGAGACAATAGCGCCCGATTGTGGCTTCGGGAACACAGCGCGCCGCCGCAGCGTTGCTGCTATGCGACAGGTGGCGGGATCAGGCGGCCAGGGCGCCGGTTTGCGGCGGGGCCGGCAACCGCGCCTGCGCCGCATAGAAACGGTCGATCATGTCGAGCACGGTTGCGCTGTCCGCCACGAAATTCACGCTGTTGCGGAACTGGGCGCTGTCGTGCAGGCCCTTGGTGTACCAGCCCAGATGCTTGCGGGCGAGGTTGACGCCGTTCAGCTCGCCATACAGATCGAGCATCAGGGCATAATGTTCCTTCACCAGCGCGTGCTGCTGCTCCAGCGTGGGATCGGCCGGCCCGTCACGGCCCGTCAGCGCCGCCATCACCTGCCCGATCAGCCACGGCTTGCCATAGGCGCCGCGGCCGATCATCACGCCATCGGCACCGCTCTGCGCCAGCGCGGTTCTCGCGTCATCAATCGAACAGATGTCGCCATTCACGATCACGGGCAGCTTCACCGCGTCCTTCACCCGGCGCACGAAGGCCCAATCGGCGCTGCCGCTGTAAAGCTGGCAGCGGGTGCGGCCATGCACGGTGATCAGCTGCACGCCCTCCGCTTCGGCGATGCGCGCCAGTTCAGGCGCATTCAGGCTGTTGTGATCCCACCCCATGCGCATCTTCAGCGTGACGGGCAGTTTCACCGCCTTCACCGTGGCGCGGATCAGCTGCGTGGCCAGCGGCAGATCGCGCATCAGGCTGGACCCGGCGTGGCCGTTCACCACCTTCTTCACCGGGCAGCCCATGTTGATATCGATGATCGCCGCGCCCTTCTGTTCATTGAGCCTGGCGGCTTCGGCCATGCGCTCGGGCTCGCAGCCGGCCAGCTGCATCGACACCGGCTCCTCGGATGGGTGCCAGGCGGCCTTCTGGATGCTCTGCCGCGTCTCGCGGATCATCGCTTCGGATGCGATCATCTCGGTCACGGTCAGTCCAGCCCCGAACCGCTTGACCAGCGTGCGGAACGGCATGTCGGTCACGCCGGTCATCGGCGCCAGGATCACCGGCACGTCGATGCGGTTGGGGCCGATCTGGATGGGGGAAAGCAGGCTCATCGGGCGCCGCCCATACAGCATGTTCGGTCTTTTCCACAAGGCAAGCCGCCGGTAAGGCGGTTGGCCATGCGCATCCACGCCCTCATCGTTGCCGCCGGTTCCGGCATCCGGGCCGGCGGCGGCGTGCCCAAGCAGTATCGCCACGTCGCCGGGCAGCCGCTGTTGCGCCATGCCATCCTGCGCCTGCTCGATCACCCGTCCATCACTGGTGTGAGTGTGGTGATCAACCCCGATTGCCGCGCGCTGTATGATGCGGCGGTGGCCGGCCTGCCCCTGCCCGAACCCATAACCGGCGGCGCCACCCGGCAGGACAGCGTGCGTGCCGGGCTGGAGGCGCTGGCAGGCGATCCGCCCGATCTGGTGCTGGTGCATGATGCCGCCCGCGCCTTTGTGCCGGATGCGGTGATCGATGCGCTGTTGGCGGCCTTCGTCGATCCGGCAGTGGATGGCGCCTGCCCTGCCCTGCCCCAGGTGGACAGTTTGCGGCGCGGCGCTGATGGCCGTTTTTCCGGCAGTGTCGATCGCGACAATCTCTGGCGCGTGCAGACGCCACAGGCCTTCCGCTATCCGGCCATCCTTGCGGCGCATCGTGCGGCCGCACCGGGGCAGACGGACGAGGTCGCCATTGCACTCGCCGCCGGACTGGGCGTGGCGATCACGTCGGGCGATGAACGCGCTTTCAAGGTGACGGAGCCGGCCGATTTTGCCAAGGCACAAGCCATGACCGTCTATTCCTCCCGCGCCGCCTCCGGCTTTGATGTCCACAAGTTCGGCCCCAATGACGGCAGCTGCGATCATGTCTGGCTGTGCGGGATCAAGGTGCCACACGATCATGGCCTGATCGGCCACAGTGATGCCGATGCCGGGCTGCACGCGCTCACCGATGCGCTGCTCGGCACCATGATATCGGCGATCATTTCCCGCCGTCGGACGAACGCTGGCGCGGCGCCGCCTCCGATCAGTTCCTCGCCCACGCTGCAAGCCTTGTCAGGGAGCGCGGCGGCATCATCGATCATGTCGACGTGACACTGATCTGCGAACGCCCCAAGGTTGGCCCGCACCGCGAAGCCATGCGCGCCCGCATCGCCGACATATTGGGGCTGGCGATTGACCGTGTCAGCGTGAAGGCCACCACCACCGAAAAGCTGGGCTTCACTGGCCGCCAGGAGGGCATCGCGGCCCAGGCCAT
>JALOSK010000050.1 GCA_025458465.1 Sandarakinorhabdus sp.
TGGGAAGGCCGGGCGACCGCCGAACGGCTGATCCTGGAATCGATCGAGCGCTACAACGCCGAACAGGCAGGCACGCTGGAAGTGGAACACAAGGAACATCCAGGCGCGCCGCGCGGCTGAGCATTGCCGGCAACCATCGAGAAAGGCGGGGCCTGTCCCCGCCTTTTTCATGCCTCCGCCGCGTGACTGGGTTCTCTACGCATACGCCAGCGCCCGCAACGCGTCGCCGTCCACCCGCATCACCGTCCATTCATCCATCGGCCGCGCGCCCAGCGCCTTGTAGAAGCCGATGGCCGGCTCGTTCCAGTCCAGCACGCTCCATTCGAAGCGCGCATAACCACGGGCAACCGCAATGCCGGCCAGATGCACCAGCAGCGCCTTGCCGATCCCGGCCCCGCGCGCCGATGGCATCACGAACAGATCTTCCAGATACAGACCGGGCTTGCCGGTCCAGGTCGAGAAATTGGTGAAGAACAGCGCCAGCGCCACGGCCTGCCCGTCCTGTTCGGCCAGCACGCATTCGGCGACCGGCCGTGCCCCGAACAGCGCCGCCTGCAGATCGGCGTGCGTCGCCTTCACCGCGTCAGGTTCTTTCTCGTAGATCGCCAGTTCGATTATCAGGCGATGGATGGCCGGGATGTCGGCAGGCGTGGCAGGCCGGATCATGCGGTGCGCCGGCCGATCAGGGCAAGCCCGGCAAGCCCCCAGGCCGAAACCAGCGCCAGCGCGGCGCGGCGCCAGTCACCATCGATCAGGCTGACCAGCGCCAGCATCTTGGCCAGTCCAACGCCCAGCCACAGCGCCCCATTCACCGCTTGCCTCACAGCAGCCGGCCCATGGCACGGAACATCCACATCACCGAAAAGAAGGCGAGGCTGACGGACGGCACGGCGAAGACCCAGTAACGGGCGCCCCGATCAACCCGATCCGGCAGCCACAGTTTCAGCAGCAGGAAGGCGACGGCGGCCGGCGCCACGAGACCGGCAATCCATGTCAACCGGTCAGCATCGAAGCCGAGGCCCAGCGCCTCCAGCAGCACGACCAGCGCGCCAAGGCCAAAGCACCACATGGCGACGCGATAGCCATAGGCCACCGCCTGTTGCCGCACCGGTTCCTCCACCAGCCGCGGGCGGGGCGGTCCGCCATGCATGCCGGATTATTCCGCTGCGACGGCAGCGGCAGCCGCTGCGTTGGCCGCATCGATTTCGGCCGCCTTGGCCTCCACCAGCTTCACGATGTGTTCCAGCATGTGTTCGCTGTCGATCACGTGATCGGAAATGCCGGACAGGAACACGGCATGGCGGCCGTTGCCGCCGCCGGTCAGGCCGATATCGGTCTCACGCGCCTCGCCCGGCCCGTTGACCACGCAGCCCAGCACCGAAAGCGAAAGTGGCGTGGTGATGTGGGCCAGGCGCTTTTCCAGCGCATCCACGGTTTTCACCACATCAAAACCCTGCCGCGCGCATGACGGGCACGACACGATCTTCACGCCGCGCGCGCGGATGCCGAGCGATTTGAGGATATGATAGCCAACCTTCACCTCCTCCACCGGATCGGCGGAAAGCGAGACGCGGATGGTATCGCCGATGCCAGCCCACAACAGCATGCCAAGGCCGATGGAGGACTTGACAGTGCCGCCCTGCAGGCCGCCAGCTTCGGTGATGCCCAGGTGCAGCGGATAATCGCACACTTCGGCCAGACCGTTGTAGGCCGCGACGGCCAGGAACACGTCGCTGGCCTTCACGCTGATCTTGAATTCGTGGAAATCCTCGTCCTGCAGATATTTCATGTGCTCCAGCGCGCTTTCCACCAGCGCTTCCGGGCAGGGCTCGCCATATTTTTCGAGCAGATGCTTTTCCAGGGACACTTCGCGGATGCGGGCCCGGCTGCCGATGTTGCCGGGATTGATGCGCAGGCAGGCAGCGCCGGCATCGGCCGCTTCCAGCGCGCGCTTGTAGTGGAAATGGATGTCGGCCACGATCGGCACCTTGGCGGCGCGGGTGATCTTGCCGAAGGCGGCGGTGGCTTCCGGCGTCGGGCAGGACACGCGGATGATGTCGGCGCCCACCTCTTCGCAGGCGCGGATCTGGTCGATGGTGGCCACCGCATCTTCGGTGGGCGTGTTGGTCATGGTCTGCACGGCGATGGGGGCATCGCCGCCCACGGGCACCTTGCCCACCATGATCTGCCGGCTCTTGCGGCGGGTGATATCGCGCCAGGGACGCACGCTCATGGCCAATCTTTCCTTGGTTTGGAGGCGCCCTGCCCGGCAACCCTGAACTGGCCCGCCTATATCGCGATGCCCGGCCCGCGCCAAGCGTCCAGGCCGTTACGGGCGGTTCAGTCGCGGACCCTTTTTCGCAGCAGGCGCAAAAAGGCTGCCGGCGACCCGCCACAGGCCCCACAGCAACAGCGAAGTGATCGCCAGCAGCAGTGCGGCAATCCCGGCAGCCCATTCGGGATGGCTGGCCACCAGCCACAGCCCTGCCGCGGTGAGCCCGTCTTCCGCCAGCGAAACCGCCACGTTGGTGAATGGTTCCGGGCTGGTGTTGACCAGAACGCGGCCGCCGGCCTTGGCGGCATGGCCGGCCAGGGCGGCCCCGCCGCCCAGCAGCGCCACCGCCACTTGCCATACCGGATCGCCGGGGGCGATCACCGCCAGCGCCACCAGCGCGCCGCCAGCCGGCCGGATCAGCGTGTGAACACTGTCCCAAAGACTGTCGAGCCAGGCCAGCTTGTCGGCCAGAAACTCGGCGGCGGTGCCAAGGGCAGCCAGGGCCAGAATCGCAGGGTGACCCATAACGGCCAGGGCATGCGGTGCCGGCATGCCGGCATCGGCGCCGAAACGCACCCAAAGGCCCGCCGCCAGCGCCACTGCATACAGCCGCCAGCCGGCCAGCAACGACAGGCTGGCCGCGATGCCGATGAGTTCGATTGCGGTCATGCCCGATGATTAACACAGGCGACCAAAGGGCATAAGCCAGCATAGACTGGCGCCATGAGCATTACGCCGAAACCCGTCAGCATCCCCGCGGCAACCGTGATTCTTGCGCGTGAAGGGCCAGACGGCGTGCCCGAAGTGCTGCTGGTGCAGCGGGGCGAGAACATGGCCTTTGCCGGGGGCGCGCTGGTGTTCCCCGGCGGCCGCGTGGACAAGGTGGACGGCGGCATCGCCCGCAATCCCAATCTGGCGCTGGGCTTCGACGGGCTTGAAGACGATGATGCTGCCGCGCGCGTCGCCTGCGCGCGCGAGGCGCTGGAGGAAACCGGCGTGCTGCTCACCGATGGCCCGGAACCGGACGTGGCGGCGCTGGCCATCGCCCGATCCGGCCTTGCCAGCGGGCCGAACGAGGATGAAGCCTACAGCTTTGCCAACATCCTTGGCAGCATGGGGCACCGCGTGGACGCCGCCCGCTTCATTCCATTTGCCCGCTGGGAACCGCCGGCCGCCGCGCAGATCGCCCGGCGATTCGACACCCGATTCTATCTGGCCGATGCCGGCCGATCCGCCAGCGCGGTGATCACGCCCGATGGTTTCGAGGCCAAGGCCCTGCGCTGGACCACCGCGGCACAGGCGCTGCTGGATTACGACGCGGGTCGCGCGGCCATGGTGTTCCCCACCTGGTGCAACATGCACCGGCTGGCGCAATATCAAACATTGGCATCGCTGTTCGAAGGCGTCGCCGCCCTGCCCGCACCCTATGTGCAGCCCGCCTTCGAGATGATCGACGGCGAACCCTGGCTGACCATCCCGGAAGGCATCGATTATCCAGTGACGCGCGATCGGGTGAACAATCTGCGCCGGGAATGAGCGGCGCAGAACCGGGGGATTGCGCCGCTGTGGCCCGTTGATAGGCTGTGGCATCGCCTTGTCCGGAGCTTTGATATGCGCCTGCTGATACCTGCCCTGCTCTTCCTCGCCGCGCCTGCCCTTGCCCAGGACGCCGCGCCGGCACAATCGCCGGCAGGCCAGCGCCTGATGGCCGCCGATACCAACAAGGACGGCAAGTGGAGCAAGACAGAATGGCTGGCCGCCGGCCGCCGCGAGATGGGATTCAGCCTGCTGGATGGCGACAAGGATGGTTTTGTCACCCGCGCCGAACTGGCCGAAGGGCTGAAGCGCATGCGGGCCATGGGCATGGCGCCGCCGGCGGAGTGACACTCAGGGCCTGAGGCCCCGGCCCTTTTGCCCGGCCTTCAGCGCCCGTTGCGCCATGTTGGCAAAGCGGCACAGTTCGGCACGCGTGCTGCGCGGATCGATGATCGCTTCCACCCCGAACTTCTCCGCCGTGCGGAACGGGGAACGCACGCGTTCAAGCCGTTCGCGGATCTCGGCCAGGCGCGCTGCCGGATCCTCCGCTGCCTCCAGCTCGGCGCGGTAGGCGGCTTCCAGCCCGCCGGCGATCGGCAGCGAACCCCAATCCCCCGATGGCCAGGCCAGGCGCCAGCGGAAGCGATCGGCCGGGGCGTGGCCACTGCCGGCCATGCCGTAAGCCTTGCGCATCACCACGCAACACCAGGGTACGGATGATTGATATATGGCTGCCAAGGCCCTGGAACCCCAACGAATTGTTGCCTCTTCCTCGGCGCGGCGGCCGATCAGGAAACCCGGATTGTCGACCATCTGTATCAATGGCAGATGGAAGTTATCAGCCATATCAACCATGCGTTCGAACTTGCGCGCCGTCGCCGCCGTCCACAACCCGCCCAGCGATTCGGGGTTGGAGGCGATCACCGCCACCGGCCAGCCATCAAGCCGGGCCAGGCCGGTGACGACACCGGTGCCCCATTCCCGCCCGATCTCGAACCATGACCCCTTGTCCACCACCGCTTCCACGATGGGGCGCACGGGATACAGCCGGCGCGGATCGCGCGGCACCGCACCAATCAGCCAGTCCTCCGCCCGGGATGCCGGATCGCTGCAAGCGGCGCGCGCCGGCAGTTCATCCACCGATGATGGCAGGTAGGACAGGAACCAGCGCGTGCGCGCGAAGGCTTCGGCCTCGCTGGCCACGCGATCGTCCACAGCACCGTTGGCAGCATGGAGGGCGGCGCCGCCCAGTTCCTCCTTGGTGCGTTTCTCTCCGGCGGCGGCGACCACGGGCGGGCCAGCCACGAACATCTGTGACAGGCCATCCACCAACAGGCTGTAGTGCGCCATGACCATGCGGCCAGCACCCAGCCCGGCCACCGGGCCCAGCCCCATCGCCACCACCGGCACCTGCGAAAGATTGGCGGTCATCACCTCCCAGCCAGGAATTTCAGGGATATAGGTATAGCCCGCCATTTCCAGCGTGCGCACGCTGCCACCGCCGCCCGTGCCCTCGATCATGCGGATCAGCGGCAGGCGATATTCGTTGGCCAGGCGCTCCGCCTCGATCAGCTTCCTGTGCAGGCTGGCATCGGCAGCGCCACCGCGCACCGTGAAATCATCGGCGGTTGCCACCACCGGCCGCCCGTTGATGCTGGCATGGCCGAACAGGAAATTGGCCGGCTGGAAGGCAGCCATGGCGCCATCCTGGTCGTACGTGGCGAAACCTGCCAACTCGCCCACCTCGTGGAAGCTGCCGGGATCCACCAGCGCAGCGATGCGTTCCCGGGCGTTCAGCTTGCCCTGATCGCGCTGACGCACCAGCTTTTCGGGGCCGCCCATGGCCCGCGCCAGCAAGCGCCGGCGTTCCAGCTCGTCGATCTCGTCCTGCCAGCTCATCCTCGCCCCCCTTTTGCAGTTGGCATCGTGGCAGGCGGGACAAGTCACGAAAAGCCCGTGAATCCGGCGGGGCGGGTGATTCGCTCCGCTGCAGGAACAATCGTAAAAATTTTCCTTGTTTTGCGTTAGGTTAGGTTAATCTCGATACAAAGGGGGAACAACAACGTGCATTGTGGCATCTCGCCACCCCCTTTTGGCCGGAATCGGGCTGGATTTGGCCGGAAACAGCTTGTCTCACCATCGCAAAAGGGGGATAAATGCAGTTGGGTTAACGAAGTCGCAGGGGTCGCGACAATGCTGACGAGTCATCTGATCGAAAATTCTGGCCATCGTGGTGGCGTGACGCTTGACTTTGGTCGCGTGACGCCGAACCGTTATAGCGTGCCAAGACAGCCACTCCCCGAGAGCCAGCGCAATCCGCGCGTGATGCTCCTGACAGATGCAGAGCGGGATTGCCTGCGGCTTGTCTATCAGCACATGACCTCCAAGGACATCGCCCGCCAGCTCGGAGTCTCGCCGCACACTGTTGATATGCGGCTGCGCCAGGCCATACGCAAGCTTGAGGTGTCGAGCCGCATCGAAGCCGCCCGGGCCTTGGTTGCGGACGAGCTGACTGCTGAAAACATTGAAGAATTTGCTGCTCCGGCCATTGATAACCCGGCTTCGGGCTATCAGGGCTTGACGTATCAAGCACCGGAGATTGAGGACGCGGCGGAAATCGGGAGGATGGCATCACCGGCTTCGGAAGAGGTTGGTGCAGCATCCATCCGTTCCAGCGACCCCAAACAGCTAGAACATGGATCCCTCGCTCGGACGCTGCACCAGCATCAGAACAAGCCGGTCGCTGATCCAGCGGGAGGCTCCCTCGCCCAGCCCTCTGCATCAGCAGGCAATGTTGCTTCAGCGGCAACGCTTGCAACGGACTGGCCGGGCATTGCAGCCCCCGACCCTGGCATTGATGCCCGGCCATTCCTGACCACGCGTCCCTGGGGCAAGCGGAATGACCTTGGTGTTGGCCATCGTCTTGGCTGGATGATGTTCATCGCCTTCGGGTCGGCGCTCACCTTCGGCGGCGTGTTGGCCGCGATGGCTGCGCTCAAGACACTGATTTAACGACTTCCGGATCCAGTTGCGTGGACGTCCGGAAGGACGTCAAACCCAACTGGCTGCGCGTATTGGCTGCCAGTTCTTCTTCTTCAGGAAAAAGGATTGCGCCATGCTGAAAGAACGTCGTCTCGCCGCGAACAAGATCGCTGAACAGCTGTTCGCCGCCGAAGCCGCCATCGATGCCGCCGTTGCTGCCGTCGCGCAGCTGACCGCCGTGATGCCGATGGCTCGCCAGGAAGCCAATCTGGCCGCCTGCATTGGCCAGGACGCCCTCATGGGCGCCATGGAAACCTGCCAGCAGCTTGTGCAGGCGCGCGCCCGCATCATTGCCACCCACGCCGCCCTGCGCGATGCGCAGATCAAGGTTGGCTTGGGCCAGGTGATGTTCAACGATCTCAACTGCCCGCCTTCGCAGGCAAGCCTGGAAGCCCCGGAGCGCCGTCACCTCACCGTGGCCGCCTGACCTGATCGACCCGATGAGCGGGACCCTTCGCGGTTCCAACCGGTTCGTTTGAAAGGCTTTTCCCATGTTTGCTATTCTCGGGATCGTGTTTCTCGTCGCCGCCTGCGTGATGGCATGGCGGTGGGGAGGACGTGATGAACAATTGGCCGCGTTCGGCTTTGCGTTTGCAACGCTGGCGTCAACGCTTGCCAATCAGCATCTCTACAGCAGCCCCGAAGTGGGTGTGCTTGGCGTCGACCTCATGGTCCTTGCCGGGCTTGTCCTGCTGGCGCTGAAGTCCGACCGCTTCTGGCCGATGTACGCTGCGGCGTTCCAGTTTGTCGGCACCATCGTGCACATGGCCAGCTTCGCAGAGCAGGGCGATTTCGCCTGGGCCTATGCCGTGGGGCTGATCTTCTGGTCCTACGCCGTGATGGCCGCGCTGATGGCCGGCACCTGGCTGGAGGGGCGCACGCGACGCTTGCTTGGACTGTAACCGATTGAAATCAGAGGCCCCTATCAAGTGCTGATAGCGATGTACAAAAAGGATTTTCCCGCCTGATCTGACCCCAAGACCCATTGCTGCCAGCGTTAACCCCATAGACTGGCAGCAACCATGCCACCGCCGTCGTTAACCCCAAGAACGGCCATGGCGTGGAACTTCAAGGGATCAGGCGAGAAAACCGGACTGCACCGCGCTGTTCAGGCCAACGGGCCTCTGGGAGGCAGAAGACGTCTGGCAAGGACCAGGCCCGATTCGTGGCGCACGGATCGGGCTGGTTCTGCGTTCACATGCCGCCCGGCTGATGCCGGATGCGGTGATTGGCGTTTCTTGCGATCGCACCATGCAATTGATGCCGCGCCTGCGGCATGCAAGCGCTTGTCCGCAACCAGCCATGCGCCTAACCCGGCGCACGTCCCTTGGGCGGCGCGCGTCATGCTTGCGCCAATCGAACAAATATGGAACACGCCTGACATGCTGAACCGCATCGAGGTGCGCGGCGCGCGCGAGCACAATCTCAAGGGGGTCGATGTCGACCTGCCGAAAAACGCGCTCACCGTCATCACCGGCCTGTCCGGCTCCGGCAAATCCTCGCTGGCCTTTGATACAATCTACGCCGAAGGCCAGCGCCGCTATGTCGAATCGCTATCGGCCTATGCGCGCCAGTTCCTGGAAATGATGTCCAAGCCCGATGTGGACCATATCGAGGGCCTGTCTCCGGCCATCAGCATCGAGCAGAAGACCACATCGAAGAACCCGCGCTCCACCGTCGCCACCGTCACCGAAATCTATGACTATATGCGACTGCTGTGGGCGCGGGTGGGCGTGCCCTATTCGCCAGCCACCGGCCTGCCGATCACCGCGCAAACCGTGTCGCAGATGGTCGATCGCGTCATGGCGCTGCCTGAAGGCACGCGCCTCTATCTGCTCGCCCCCATCGTGCGCGGCCGCAAGGGCGAGTATCGCAAGGAACTGGCGCAGCTGCAGAAGGACGGCTTCACCCGCGTGAAGATCGACGGCGCCTTCGTTGCCATCGAGGAAGCCCCGGCGCTCGACAAGAAATACAAGCATGACATCGACGTGGTGGTGGACCGGCTGGCCGTGAAGGAGGGCCTGGAATCGCGCCTCGCCGAAAGCTTTGAAACCGCGCTGAAACTGGCGGAGGGGCTGGCCATCGTCGAACTGGCGGACGCCCCGGCCGAGGCGCCGGAAGCCGAACGCCGCATCCTGTTTTCCGAAAAATTCGCCTGCCCGGTTTCCGGCTTCACCATTTCCGAAATCGAACCACGGCTGTTCAGCTTCAACGCGCCGCAGGGCGCCTGTCCGGCCTGCGACGGCCTGGGGGAGAAGCAGCATTTCGATCCCGATCTGATCGTCCCCAACCACGCGCTCACGCTGGAAAAGGGCGCCGTGGCACCGTGGGCGAAATCCAACCCGCCCTCACCCTATTACATGCAGGTGCTGGCCAGCGTGGGCCGCGCCTATGGCTTCACCCTGAAAAGCCGCTGGGCCGATCTGTCGGCCGAAGCCCGCCACGCCATCCTGTTCGGTACCGGTGGTCGCGCCATTGCACTGCGCTTTGAAGACGGGCGCAAGGCGTACGAGGTGGTGAAGACGTTCGAAGGCGTCATCCGCAATCTTGAAAAGCGCCTCAACACCGAAAGCACCATGATCCGCGAGGAGCTGGAGCGCTACCAGTCGCCCTCCCCGTGCGAGGCGTGCAACGGCGATCGCCTGCGGCCCGAAGCGCTGTCGGTGAAGATTGCCGGCGAAACCATCGCGATGGCCGTGCGCCGGCCGGTGGGCGAGGCGCTCAGGTGGGCGCGCGGCGTCGCCGATCAGCTGACGCCGAAACAGCGCGCCATCGGCGATCGCATCCTGAAGGAGATCGTGGAGCGGCTGGGCTTCCTCGACAATGTCGGCCTCGATTATCTCAATCTCGATCGCAAGTCCGGCACATTGTCGGGCGGGGAATCACAGCGCATTCGCCTTGCTTCACAGATCGGTTCCGGCCTGTCGGGCGTGCTCTATGTGCTGGATGAACCGTCCATCGGCCTGCACCAGCGCGACAATGATCGCCTGCTCGCCACGCTCAAGCGCCTGCGCGATCTCGGCAACACCGTGCTGGTGGTGGAGCATGACGAGGATGCCATCCGCCTTGCCGATCATATCGTCGACATGGGCCCCGGTGCCGGCGTGCACGGCGGCGAAGTCGTGGCATCGGGCACGCTGGCCGATATCCTCGCCACGCCGGGCAGCATCACCGGCGATTATCTCTCCGGCCGCCGCGCCATTGCCGTGCCGGCCACCCGCCGCAAGGGCAGCGGCAAGAAACTGACCGTGAAGAACGCGCGCGGCAACAATCTGCGCGGCGTCACCGCCTCGATCCCGCTTGGCACCTTCACCTGCATCACCGGCGTGTCGGGCAGCGGCAAATCCACCTTCACCATCGATACGCTGTTCAACGCCGCCGCGCGCGAGTTGAACAACGCCCGCGTTCTGGCGGCGCCGCACGACGGCCTTGATGGCCTGCAGCATCTCGACAAGGTGATCGACATCGATCAATCGCCCATCGGCCGCACACCGCGTTCAAACCCCGCCACCTACACGGGCTGCTTCACCAACATCCGCGACTGGTTCGCCGGCCTGCCCGAAGCCCAGGCCCGCGGCTACAAGCCCGGCCGCTTCAGCTTCAACGTGAAGGGCGGCCGCTGCGAGGCCTGCCAGGGCGATGGCGTGCTGAAGATCGAGATGCACTTCCTGCCCGACGTCTATGTCACCTGCGACGTCTGCCACGGCGCCCGTTACAACCGCGAAACGCTGGAGGTGAAGTTCAAGGGCAAGAGCATCGCCGACGTGCTGGACATGACCGTGGAAGACGGCGTCGAGTTCTTCAAGGCCGTCCCGCCGATCCGTGAAAAGCTCGCCATGCTGAACGAGGTCGGCCTTGGCTATGTCAAGATCGGGCAGCAGGCCACGACGCTGTCAGGCGGTGAGGCGCAGCGCGTCAAGCTGGCCAAGGAACTCGCCCGCCGCGCCACCGGCAACACGCTCTACATCCTCGATGAACCCACCACCGGGCTGCATTTCGAAGATGTGCGCAAGTTGCTCGAAGTGCTCCACGCCCTTGTCGATCAGGGCAACAGCGTTGTCGTCATCGAACACAACCTTGATGTGATCAAAACCGCCGACTGGCTGCTCGATCTCGGCCCCGACGGCGGCGACAAGGGCGGCCAGGTGGTGGTGGAAGGCACGCCCGAAGTGGTGGCGGCGTGCGAGGCAAGCTGGACGGGGAAATATCTGGCACCCCTGCTGGCTTCCGTCCCCCGCGTGGAGGCAGTGTCAGTGAAGAAGGTGCGCAAGGCAAAGAGCTGAGCCGGCCTCCCGGACCGGCCTACCCCAGCTTCATCTGCAGCCACAGGCCCACGATGGCCAGTTCGCGGGCGACCCAGATGTTGAGGCGGTCGGCGAAATCGGGGGTGAGGTCCACGCCGGCGCGGGTGCGGGCAAGCCACCCCTGGCTTTCCGCATGGGCGAGCAGGGCGGAGACATGCTGCGGGGAAACGGCATAGCGGTGGGCGGCATCGCTGCGGTTGAGGGTAACGCTGGTGTCACCGCTTGCGGCGAGATCAAGCATCAGCAGATAGCCCTGGCGGCGTTCCATGAAGGCCGCCATTTCCGGGAAGCCATCATAGATGGTGAAGCCATCCATGGACTGGCGCATGATGATGGAGGTGACGTATCGGCAGGCGAGATCGCGCCGGCCGCCTGCCTCCGCCGGCAGGGCGGGAAGATCATGGACCATCCCCACGGCCGGCAGCACGGATTCGAGCCAGCTGAGGTGGGTTTCGTCCAGCATTTGCGTGGGCACCAGACGGAGCGCACGGCGATCATGCGGACTCGGCTCGATGGTGATGCCGCCACGATGGGACAGTTGATCCACCAGCGTGCGCACGCGCGAGGCGCTGGCGACGCCGGCTGCCGTGAGCGCGTTGATGATCATCTGCTGTTGCGCGCCCTGTTCGGCGAACAGCCGGTGCATGCCAGTGATGCACAGCGCCACCGCCAGACCGCCGGTATCGGCGATCAACCAGCGTTGCAGCGGCGTTGCCATCCAGCGCGCCGGCACGTCGGCGCAGAAGCGCGCGCGGGCCTCGGCAAAGCGCGGGTGCTGGCGCAGATGTTCGGCGTGGGCATTGAAGGCGGGCAGGTTCACCCTGCCGCGCTTGTCCATTGGGCTGGTGAGGGCCGAATCTGCAAGAGAATCCATATATTTGCTGTATCAGGTCGCGGCGGCTGGCGCGAGACCTTCAGCCATCACAGCCCAAACCGATAGCCATAGGCCACGCCGACCGACAACTGATCGCGCTGACCACGCTGCTGGATCAGGCTGGACCGGCTCACGATATTGCCAAGCCGATCATAGCTGGTGAACAGGGTAATCACGCCGCTCTTGCCGAACTTGCCCAGGGGCTTGATCAAATTGGCGTTCACCCCGGCGCTGACCAGGCCGCCATCGGTGGTGAACTGCGGCAGGCCGGTGGCCAGGCTTTGCGCCGCGTTCACGCCAAAATAGGCGTTGGTGAAG
>JALOSK010000318.1 GCA_025458465.1 Sandarakinorhabdus sp.
GCATCCCGCGATTTCAGCGTGAGCGCAATCACGTCCAGCCCTTCCAGCATCATCTGCTTCGCTTCGGGATCAATGGCGAAATTCTGGCCGTTCACCGTCTGCGCGGCCAGATCAATGTGGAGCGTTGCCCATGCGAACGCGCCGGCGGGCAGTTCGATGGCAAGCAGGCCATTGCGAAGACAATTGGCCTTGAAGATCGGGGCGAAACTGGCGGCGATCACCGCGCGGATGCCCCATTCGGCCAGCGCCCACACGGCATGTTCGCGGCTCGATCCGCAGCCGAAGTTCGTGCCGCCCAGCAATATCTGCGCGCCCGCCGCGCGGGGATCGTTAAGCGGGAAGCCGGGGTCAGGCGTACGGGCATCAACGTCCGTGTAACGCCACGGCGCGAACAGGCCATCGGCCAGCCCGGTGCGCCCGGTCGAGCGCATTTCCCGGCTCGGGATGATCGCATCGGTATCGACATTGTCGGCGATCATGCCGGCGATGGCGCTGGCGGCCACGGTTTCCGGGCTGGCGATGTGGGTGCGGATGCCGGGGCCCTGGCGGCCTTCGAAATTGCGGTTGGTGCTGCTGATGGTGCGGCTGCCCGGCGCAAAGCCTTCGCCGCCGGCATAGAAGCAAAGAGAACAGCCGCTTTCCCGCCATTCAAAGCCGGCGGCCTGGAAGATGTCGTGCAGGCCTTCGGCTTCGGCAGCGCGCTTGACGGCACTGCTGCCGGGAACCACGAGCGCCTTGCGGATCGACGGCGCGATGCGGCGGCCCTTGAGCAGCGCGGCGGCGCGCCTGAGATCGGAAATCCGGCTGTTGGTGCAGCTGCCGATGAAGGCGGCATCGATGGGGGTGCCGGCGATGGGCGCGCCGGGCGCCAGCCCGATATAGTCGTGCGCGCGGGCCGGGCCGTGGGGCAGGGCGGCGTCGATGGGGATGCTGTGCTCGGGGCTGGTGCCCCAGCTGACCATGGGCGCAACGGTGCCGGCATCCAACGACAACTCTGCATCGAAGGCGGCATCTGTGTCGCTGCGCAGCGATTGCCAATAGGGCGCATCAAAGGCCGCAGGGGCGTAACGGCGGCCGGCAAGCGCGGCAAAGGCCGCTTCATCGGGCGCAATGACGCCGGTGAAGGCGGCGAATTCGGTGGCCATGTTGCACAGGGTCATCCGCGCTTCGATGTCCATCGCCGCGACGGCGCTGCCGGCATATTCGACCGCGTGGCCGGCACCGCCACCGGCGCCGAAGCGGGCGAGCAGGGCCAGCGCCAGATCCTTCGCGGTCACGCCCGGGCCGAGCTGGCCATCGAGGCGGATGCGCATGGTCTTGGGCCGGGTCAGTCGCAGCGTGCCGGTCACCATCGCGTGCTCGGCCTCGCTGCTGCCGATGCCCCAGGCCAGCGCCCCGAACGCACCCTGCGTGCAGGTATGACTGTCGGGCGCGACAAGCGTCAGGCCGGGCAGCACGATGCCCAGCTCCGGCGAGATGACATGGACGATGCCCTGATCACGGTCGGTCACGTCAAAGATGGTCAGGCCTGCCGCGCGGGCGGCGGCGCGGGTTTCGCTGATGAAGCCCTGCCCGCCGGGCATCAGCGTCTGGTCGGACCGGCCGGGGCGGGTATCGACGATATGATCCATGCCGACAAACACCCGCGCCGGATCGCGCACCGGGCGACAGGCAGCCGCCATCGATTTCAGGGCGGCGGCACCGGTGCGTTCGTGCAGGAAGATGCGATCGATGGCGATCAGATCAGCGCCGCCGGGCGTGGTCGCCACCCGGTGACTGTTCCAGATCTTATCGACCAACGTGGGCATTGCCTCACCTGTTCTCCTGCCCTTCGGCGAAGGCGGCGTGATAGGCGCGTGCCGAGCGGGCCTGCAACAGGGCGAGATGTTTGGCCGCCAGACGGTCAGGCGCGATTTCGGCGGGGTCGAATGGGGTCGGGGTGGCAGTGCTGTGCCAGGGTCGGAAAAAGTGACCGGCGCGCACCACCGCCCAGGCGCGAACAAGGTGGCTGCCAAAGCGATCGGGGGTGAGATCGGGGTAGAGGCTGGCGGCATCGCCCGGCGTGTGGGGTTCAAAGGCGATGCCGGCAAAGCCGCGCTGGCGCTGGACGGCGGCCAGCACCTCGTCCCAGGCGGCGCGGTCGGTGGGGGCGGGGCCGGGCCAATCATCCGACAAACCGTGGCCGGGGGGATCGATGCCGGCGCCGGCAAACAGGCTGATGGCGCGGCCAGGCGCGGGGATGGTGGCGACATCACCCGCATTCCCACGCCAGTGGACGAGACCGGAGAAGTGCGCGGTGGTGACGTGCGTGAACCCGGCATCGGAACGCGCGTTGGGGGTCGCGTCGGGCACCGGCGGCAAGGCGCGCAGCCAGGCGAGGCTGACGCGTTCGAGATCAGCCGGGGTGCGCACCTTCTCGGCGCGCCAGCCAGCGGGCAGATCGCCCAGCCGATCGATATGGGCCTGCAGCGGATCGGCATCATAGGCAGCGATCTGGACCGGCGGCACCAGCGCATCGGCCGGCGGAATATCCCGCGGCGCGCGCAGCACGGCGCGATAGCCGGCGCGATAGGCGTCGCCGGCGTCGAGCAGTTCGCGCACCGCCTCGTCGGTGCGGGCGACATCGGCGTGGGGCGCCGGCAGACGGGTCGGCTCCCGCACATCGAACCAGGGGAAGAACCAGCTCTGTTCAAGGATGCGGTTCCACGCCCACACCAGATGCTCGCCATAAGGGCTGGGCTGGAAGGGCGGCAGATAATGTTCGCCGAACACCGCCATTTCATGCGGCGTCCAGATCGCATAGCCGCCGACGGCAAGGCCGGAAAAGCGATGGGGGTGGCGCTTCAGCGCGGTGACAAGGATGATGCCGCCGGAATGAAAGCCATAGGCCGGGCAGCGTTCCAGCCCCAGCGCATCCATGGTGGCGACGATGGCATCGGCGAAATCATCAATGCTGGGCTCACCGGGCAAAGGCGTCGACTGGCCAAAGCCGGGACTGTCGGGTGCGATGCAGGTGAAATGCGCCCCCCAGGCCTGCATCAGCGCCGAATATTCGCCTGACGAACGGGGCGATTGATGGATCATCAGCAGGGGTTGCCCCTGCCCGCAGCGGCGGTAATGAACG
>JALOSK010000319.1 GCA_025458465.1 Sandarakinorhabdus sp.
GCGCTGCGCCTCGTCGGTCTCGAAGATCGCATCGCCCTGCTGCCCGACGGCATCCACACCAAGCTGTCTTCCACAGGGGCGCCGTTCACCGTCGCCAAGATGATGCAGTTGAAGCTCGCGGCGGCCGTCCTGTCGGAACCGCGGCTGCTGGTGCTGTCCCCGCTGTTCGACACGGTGCCGCGCCCGCGCCTGAACGCGGTGTTCGAACATTTCCGCAACCTGCCCACCTCCATCCTGTATTTCAGCAACCGCCCGGAAGACGTGGTGCTCGATGGTTGGCTGTGGCTGGGGTTGGAGGAACAGCGACTGGTGCGTGACGTGCGCGAATTCGATGCCCTGCGCAGCCAGGCCGGACGGGAGACGGTCGATGGCGACTGACGCGCCCGAACTGAAGGGGCTGGCCGGCCTGATCAACGGCAAGTCGGAATCGCATTTCCCGACGCTGCGCGGCCTGAACCCGCCGCCGGTGATGCGCACCTTTGCGCGCATCCTGGCCATCGGCATCACCGCCTTCCTGCTGTTCATCATCTTCGTGCCCTGGGTGCAGACGGCGCAGGGTTCCGGCAGCGTCATCGCGTTCGATCCGCGCGACCGGCAGCAGAACATCACCGCGCTGGTGCCGGGCCGGCTGGAGCGCTGGTATGTCACCGATGGCGCGCGCGTGAAGGCCGGCGATCCCATTGCCCGCGTGCTCGACATCGATCCCAACCTGATCAGCCGCCTGCAGGCCGAACGCGCCCAGAAGGTGGCCGAAATGGATGCCACCGAAGCGGCGATGGCGACAGCGCAGCGCGACGTGAAGCGCATGCAGACGCTGTATGGCGAAGGGCTGGCGGCGCGGCGCGACATGGAACTGGCCATCGATGTCAGCATCAGCCGGCAATCCGAACAATTGATCCGGGCGCCGCGCGATGGCCGCATCCTGCGCGTGTCCAGCATCGATACCGCCACCATCGTCAAGCAGGGCGACCTGCTGGCCACCTTCGTGCCGGAACAGGCCCGCCGCGTGGTCGAACTCTATGTCGATGGCCGCGACATTCCGCTGATCAACGTGGGCCGCCGCGTGCGGCTGGAATTCGAAGGCTGGCCGGCCATCCAGTTTTCGGGCTGGCCGTCGGTGGCCAAGGGCTTCTTTGATGGGCAGGTGGCGGCGGTGGACCTGAATGCCTCGCCCAACGGCCTGTTCCGCGTGCTGGTGTCCGAAAGCGCGGATCGCGATCCGTGGCCGGATGAACGTTCGGTGCGGCTGGGTGCCAAGGTGCGCGGCTGGGTGCAGATGAACACCGTGCCGATCTGGTTCGAACTGTGGCGCCTGCTCAATGATTTCCCGCTGCAGTTCACGCCGCCCAACGCCACGCCGGCCGAGGATGGCACCAAGATGCCGGGCAAGGGTGGCGATGCCGCTGCCAAGTAAGCTGTTGCTGCCAATGGCGTTGCTGGCGTTGCTGGTGCCGGCCATGGCCCCGGCGCAGACCAGCCGGCGCGCCCTGGAAGCGGAGGCACGTGCCGCCGCGCAGCCCCTGCCGGCGGCCACCAGCCCGCTGGCGCTGGACGAGGTGCTGGCCGCCAGCCGGTTCCACGCGCCGCAGGTGCTGGAAGCGCTGGCCAGGGTGCGCGGTGCCGAAGCCAGGCTGCTCACCACCGAAGGCGCGTTCGATACGCTGTTCAACGCCAACCTCGATACACGGCCCACCGGTTTCTACAGCGGCAGCGATGCCGGTGTGCGGGTGATGCAGCCGCTCGCCACCAACGGCGGCAATGTCTATGCCGGCTATGACGTCTCGCGCGGCAGCTTCCCCAGTTACCAGGCCGACAATTTCACCGCCCGCTATGGCCGGTTCACCGCCGGCACCCTGTTTTCGCTGCTGCGCGATCGCGACATCGATGATCGTCGCTTCAACCGGGCCATGGCCAGCGGCGATATCGTGCTGGCCGACAATGATCGGCTGATGGTGGCGATCGGCGTGCAGGCGCGTGCCATTGCGGCGTGGAACAACTGGGTGATCGCGGGCCAGCGCGTCGCGGTCTACAAGGGGCTGCTGCAACTGGCGCTGGACCGGCAGGCCGGCTTCAAGCGGCAGGTGGCCGAGGGCCTGCGCCCGGCCATCCTGTTGACCGAGAACGAGCAGAATATCCTGCGTCGGCAAACCCTGGTGGTGCAATCGGAACAGGCGCTGGAACAGGCGGCGATCGCGCTCTCGCTGTTCTGGCGCGATACCGATGGCAACCCGCAGGTGCCCACGCCGGATCGCCTCCCGCCGCGGCTGGGCGCGCCGCTGCCGATTGCCGATGATCTGCTGGGCACGCTGGAGAACCGGCCTGATCTGCGCGTCGTCGATGTGCGCATGGCCCAGGCCCGGCAGCGGCTGCAGCTTGATCGCAACAATTTCCTGCCCAAGCTCGATCTGAAGGCAGAGGTGAACCAGTATGTCGGCGATGCCGGGGTGGGCGGGCGCGCCTATACGGGCACCGAAAGCAAGATCGGCGTGACGCTTTCGGTGCCGTTGCAGCAGCGCATGGCACGCGGCCGGCTGGGGCAGACGCAGGCCGAACTGGAAGGCTTCCAGCAGCGCCGCCGCTTTCTGGAAGATCAGATCCGCATCGAGATCGGCGCCCTGTCCATCGCTGCCCGCCAGTCCCGCCGGCTGCTGGGCATCGCCATCGACGAACAGGATCGGGCGCTGACGATGGCCGCGGCCGAACGGCGTCGCTTCCAGGAAGGCGCGTCAGACTTCTTCCTGGTCAACATCCGCGAGGAGGCCGCCGCCGATGCGCAGGTGCGCCGGCTGGACGCCGCCTTCCGCCAGATCGTTGCCCATGCCGATCTCGCCGCTGCCACTGTCGATCTGAAGGCACTTGGCCTCTGATCAGCAGTTTTGCGGAGTTGCCCGTGCTGCCGGCCAGTGGCAGGGGAACAGGATGATCCGCCGCGCGCCCGGCCTTCTGTTTGTCGCCGCCTGTCTGGCCGCGCTGGCGCTGCGCATCGTGCTGCCGGCGGGCTGGATGCCGGCCGCAAGCGGCCAGGGGACGGCTTTCACCATTTGCGGCACCAGTGCCAGCGATGCCGGCCTGCCTGTTCCGGGCGATGCGGGCGATGCGTGCGATTTCGCGCTGGCGCTGGGGCCGGCGCTTGCTGCTGCCGCGCTGCTGCTGCCGTTTTTGGCCCTGCCGCTGCTGCCCGTGCCCGTGCCGCGCCCGGTGCGCCAGCGGGCGCGCCGCCATGCCGCGCGCCCACCCGGGCAAGGCCCGCCATGCCCCTGATTGCCGTCACCGGCCACCCGCCGGTGCCCCGTTCCCGCAATCAGGACATCGCACATGAAAACAGTGATTCTGGCCGGCCTTTTCCTGGGCCTGGCCGCGCCGCTTGCGGCGCATGAATACAAGGTGGGCGCACTGGTGATCGATCATCCGGTGCTCCGCGTCTCCAGCCCCGTCGCCAGGACCGGCGCCGGTTTCCTGACCATCCGCAACACCGGCAATCAGGCGGATCGCCTGCTGTCGATCAG
>JALOSK010000320.1 GCA_025458465.1 Sandarakinorhabdus sp.
GCCATGGCGCCGGCGATGAACGATTCGTGGATATAGGTGGGCACCACGCCGTCCAGTTCGCCGAAGCTGTTGTTGAGGCCAGCGCGGAGATCGCCGAACCCGGTGCCGAAGCTGAGCGAATAGCTGTTCACCGAAACGATGCGGCCATTGATGAAGCCGGGGCCGCCCGAATCGCCGCCGGCCACGCCGACTTCGGTGGCAAGGCCCAGGTCGCAATATTTGCTGCCGCCAAGGCCGAAGGCGCCGGCCAGACTGCAGCTGCCGTCATTGGCTGTCAGGCCGTTGTCGAAATCGAGGATCCAGCTGTGATCGACCTGGGCGAATCCGAAGAAATTCTCGCCGTTGGCATCGCGATTGGTGAAGAAGCCGCCCCAATCGGCATCGCCGAAGCGGAAATCCAGGCGGTTGTCCCCCTGCCGCAGGCGACCCGTGCCGGCATTGTCACCGAAGTCGCCGCCGATCGTCGAGCGACGACCGAGGCCGGCAACATTGAATTCCTGGCCGGTCAGATCGGTGCTGAAATCCACGTCATAGCTGGTAGCCCAGCCCGGTGCCGCGTTGGACAGGCGAATGATGGCGATATCGTTCTGATCGATCACTTCCCCGGTATAGTCCGGGTTGATGATGTAACGGCTCACTTCCCGCGAGGTGACCTGCGGATCGTTGAACGGATTGCCCTGATACACAACGTCCGGATCGGTGCCGCCATAGAACCAGGCGGTGGTGCGGATCGGATTGGCCGTGCCGAAGCCGTCCGACACGCAGTGCGCGGCCGTCAGGATCGACACGCGATCATTCAGCAGCGCGCCGGAGCAGACGAAATTCCCGGCGCTGGTTTCCATCAGCAGGCCCACCACGCCCTTGTACTTCGGGCCGGTGGCGAAATAGCGCGGATCACCGCCGGCACCCGCCGTTGCCGTCGACGTGCGGCCGACAAGGCTCTGGGTTGCTTCCCAGGCGAGACTGCCGTGCTGGCCAGTCTGCGTTCTCACATCGGCCAGCGCCGGTGCAGCAACAACAGCGGACAATAAAAGCAAATTGTAAAACGGACGCATCTCATCACCCCTAATGGTTAATCGACCCGTAACCAGATATGCAGGAATAATTCTGAACGGCAAGCTTAATTATCTACAAAAATCAGCTGCAAATTGTGAAGAAAATCAAGGCTGACGCATGCCAGCCCGGGCCGATTTGTGGCGAGGTGATCTGGTCAGGCTGCCGCTGGTTCCGCGGACGCGTCCTCGGCCTGTTGCAGGGCCCACATTTCGGCATAGGCGCCTTGCCGTGCCAGCAGCGCCTCGTGGCGGCCGCGTTCGATGATGCGGCCGGCGTCCATCACGATGATCTCGTCGGCATCGGTGATGGTGGACAGCCGGTGGGCGATGACAATGGTGGTGCGCCCGGCCGACACGCCGCCCAGCGCCTCCTGGATGCTCGCCTCGGTGGCGCTGTCCAGCGCGCTGGTGGCTTCATCAAGGATCAGGATTGGCGGGTTCTTCAATATGGTGCGGGCGATGGCGACGCGCTGCTTCTCGCCGCCCGAAAGCTTCAGCCCGCGCTCGCCCACCTGGGTTTCATAGCCATCGGGCAGGGCCATGATGAAATCATGGATGGACGCGCCGCGCGCTGCCGCCACGATCTCGGCCTCGGTGGCATCGGGCCGGCCATAGGCGATGTTGTAGCGGATGCTGTCGTTGAACAGCACCGTATCCTGGGGGACGATGCCGATGGCGCGGCGCAGGCTGTCCTGCGTGACGCTGCGGATGTCCTGGCCATCGATGGTCACAGCGCCGTTCTGGATATCGTAAAAGCGATAGAGGATGCGGCTGAGCGTTGATTTGCCGGCGCCCGAATGGCCCACCACGGCCAGCTTGCGCCCGGGCGGCACCGCGAAGCTCACGCCGTGCAGGATCTGCCGGCGCGGATCATAGCCGAAATCCACCGCATCAAAGCGGATGTGCGCGCCGGCCACCACCAGCGGCGCGGCATCGGGCGCATCGGCAATTTCGGTCTCGGTATCGATCAGGCGGAACATCGCCTCCATGTCGATCAGGCCCTGCCGGATCTCGCGATAGACCATGCCGAGCAGATCGAGCGGGCGAAACAACTGCATCAGCAGCCCGTTGACGAAGGCGACATCGCCCAGCGTGAAGCGCCCCTCGCTCCAGCCCCACACCACATAGGCCAGCGCGCCGGCCATCAGCAGATTGGTGATGAAGCTCTGCCCGACGTTGAGCCACGCCAGGCTCACCTCTGACTTGGTGGCGGCATCGGTGTAGCGCTTGATGGCGCGGCCATAGCTGGCGTTCTCATGGCTTTCCGCGTTGAAATATTTCACCGTCTCGTAATTCAGCAGGCTGTCCACGGCGCGCGCGGTGGCCTTCTGGTCGCTTTCCACCATCTCGCGGCGCAGGTTTGCCCGCCAATCGGTGATGCGCTGCGTGTAGACGATATAGGCGACCACCATCGCCAGCGTTGCCGCCACCAGTTCCCAGCCGAAGCCGCGCCCGAACAGGATGCACACGGCGGTGAGTTCGATGATGGTCGGGAAAATGTTGAACAGCAGGAAATAGAGCATCGTGTCGATGCTCTTGGTGCCGCGCTCGATCAGGCGGGTGAGCGCGCCGGTGCGGCGTTCGAGATGGAAGCGCAACGAAAGCCGGTGGATGTGGGTGAACACGTCCAGCGACAGGTGCCGCGCCGCTTCCTGGCCAACGCGTTCGAACACCGCATTCCTGAGATTGTCGAACAATACGCCGGAAAAGCGGGCCAGCGCATAGGAGGCGACCAGCGCCAT
>JALOSK010000321.1 GCA_025458465.1 Sandarakinorhabdus sp.
CATTGCCGGAAATCAGGATGGTGTCGGCATGGGCCTTGGCGACACCGGCGGCCACCGTGCCGATCCCGGCCGAACTGACCAGCTTCGCGCACACGCGGGCGCGGGTGTTGATCTGCTTCAGATCATAGATCAGCTGCGCCAGATCCTCGATCGAATAGATGTCGTGGTGCGGCGGCGGGCTGATCAGCGTCACGCCGGGGGTGGAATGGCGCAGGCGGGCGATGAGTTCCGTCACCTTGAAACCGGGCAGCTGGCCGCCTTCGCCGGGCTTTGCCCCTTGCGCCACCTTGATCTCGATTTCCTCGCAGGCGTTCAGATATTCGGCCGTCACGCCAAAGCGGCCCGATGCGATCTGCTTGATGACGCTGTTGGCATTGTCGCCATTGGCGTAAGGCGTGAAGCGCGCCGGATCCTCCCCGCCTTCGCCCGAAACCGCCTTGGCCCCGATGCGGTTCATGGCAATCGCCAGCGTCTCGTGCGCTTCGGGTGACAGCGCGCCCAGGCTCATCCCCGGCGTCACGAACCGCTTGCGGATTTCGGTCACCGATTCCACCGCTTCGATCGGCACTGCCCGGGTGCCGGGCACGAAATCCAGCAGATCGCGCAAGGATATCGGCGGCAGCGCCTGCACCCCGCGGCTGAACTTCTGATAGTCGCTGTAACTGTCGCGGCTCACCGCGGTTTGCAGCAGGTGAATAAGGCCGCCATCCCAGGCATGCGCCTCACCGCCGGCACGCCAGCGATACAGGCCACCCACGGGAAGCGCGATCACATCTTCATCCCAGGCCCGCTCGTGCCGCATCCGCGCGTTGACGAACAGCGAATCAAAGCCTTCGCCGGAAATCTTGGCCGGCATGCCGGGGAAGAAATCATTGACCAGCGCGCGCGACAGGCCAACCGCCTCGAAATTGTAGCCGCCGCGATAGCTGGAGATGACGGCAATCCCCATCTTGGCCATGATCTTCAGCAGGCCATCGTCGATCGCCTTGCGGTAGCGGGCGATGCATTCATCCAGGCCAAGGCTGCCGAACAGGCCGCGCGCGTGGCGATCGGCGATCGCTTCCTGCGCCAGATAGGCGTTGACCGTGGTGGCGCCCACCCCGATCAGCACGGCAAAATAATGGGTGTCCAGCGCTTCGGCGGCGCGCACGTTGATGCTGGCATAGGTGCGCAGGCCCTTGCGCACCAGGTGGGTGTGCACGCCGGCGGTGGCCAGGATCATGGCGATGCCAGCCCGCGATGCCGACTGGTGTTCATCGGTGAGGAACAGCTGCGACTTGCCCTGGCGCACGGCGGTTTCGGCCTCTGCCCGCACCCGGGCGATGGCGGCGCGCAAGGCCGCCGGGCCGCCGGCGATGTCGAACGTGCAATCGATCTCGGCCGTCTGGCCGGCGAAATGCGCCTTCAGCCGCGCCCAGTCGCGGTTCGACAGCACAGGGCTGTCCATCACCATCACGCCAGCCTGGGTGGCATCGCCATCCAGGATGTTGGTCAGGTTGGAAAAGCGCGTCTTCAGGCTCATCACCCGGGTTTCGCGCAAGGCATCGATCGGCGGATTGGTGACCTGGCTGAAATTCTGCCGGAAGAAATGCGACAGATTGCGGGCATTGTCGGAAATCACCGCCAGCGGCGCATCATCGCCCATGCTGCCCACGGCTTCCTTGGCATCCTCCACCATCGGCGACAGGATCAGTTCCATGTCTTCCAGGCTGTGGCCGGCGGCAACCTGGCGGCGGCGCAGGTCGTCGCGGCCATAGGCCGGGCCGGGTTCGGGGGCATCGTGGCCATCAAGCTTCTCGAAATTGGTGAAGCCGGCCACCAGCGCGGCATAATCCTGCGCGCCAGCGACACGGGCCTTGATCTGCGCATCGGTGAAGAACCGCGCCGGGCCGGCATCCAGATCAACCGCGATCATCTCGCCCGGGCCAAGCGCGCCCTTCTTCACCACATCGGCTTCCGGCACCACCACCATGCCGGCTTCGCTGCCGGTGATCAGCAGGCCATCGCGGGTCAGGCAATAGCGCATCGGGCGCAGCGCGTTGCGATCCAGCCCGGCAACCACCCAGCGGCCATCGGTCATCGCCAGCGCGGCCGGCCCGTCCCACGGCTCCATCACCGATGCGAAGAACGCATACATCGCCCGCGTCGCATCATCGAGGCTGTCGTCCTTCTGCCAGGCCTGCGGCACCAGCATCAGCTTGGCAGTGGGGGCATCGCGGCCCGAACGCACAAAGGCTTCGAACACCGCATCAAGCGCTGCGGTGTCTGACGCGCCGGCCGGGATCAGCGGCTTGATGTCTTCGGAATGTTCGCCAAACGCACTGGCCGCCATCTTGATCTCGTGGCTTTTCATCCAGTTGGTATTGCCGCGGATGGTGTTGATCTCGCCATTGTGGGCAAGGCAGCGGAACGGCTGGGCCAGCCACCATTGCGGGAAGGTGTTGGTGGAATAGCGCTGGTGATAGATGGCAAAGCGCGAGACGAAGCGTTCATCGTTCAGATCAGGATAGAACTGGCTGAGCGTTTCGGCCAGGAACAGCCCCTTGTAGATCAGCGTGCGGCACGACAGCGAACAGAAGTAAAAGCCCTGAATCTGCGCTTCGATCACCTTCTTCTCGATGCGACGACGGATCAGGAACAGGTCCTTCTCGAACCGTTCCTTGGCCTCATCGCCCTGCGTGGCGGGCCCGGCGATCATGATCTGTTCGATTTCCGGGCGGCTCAGCATCGCCTTGTCGCCGATCACGCTGATGTCCACCGGCACCTGGCGCCAGCCATAGACCTTGTAGCCA
>JALOSK010000051.1 GCA_025458465.1 Sandarakinorhabdus sp.
GCCGGTTCGATTCCGGCTCGGGCCTCCAACAAATGTTTCCCATAAAAACAATAATTTAACGACGCAGACAATGCCTCGCGTTATTCGAGGCTTGCGGCCGGTCGGCCGTCGATTATCGGTCTCAAGAGACTGATTTCAAATGGCTTTCATGTCTTCATGTCGGCCCATTTCGCGCAGCGTCTCTGTCGCCAATTCTGCATCGACGGATTTGCAAATCCTCGGGTTCGCACGACTCAAACGGCGACCTCGGATATGTGTTCGTGCATTCGCTATCATTCGCTGTGGCATCCCGGCTTGAATCAACCAAGCACGGGGAGGGTTCCAAGATCACCTTCGACCATTGACCCATGCGCTCACAATGGCGCGCAGGCGGCGGGCATCCCGCCGATGGTCAAGTTCACGACGATCACCGGCAATACGACGGTCGAGGGCAGCCGCACCGCCACCGGCAATCCTCGCCCGATCCATGCGGCCGCGTTCGGGAAGCGGCTGAGTGCATGTGGGCGTCCACCAATGAGTCTCCGCCGTCGCAGGCCGGGCAACTGCGAAACCGTGGTTGTCTCCCTGCCCGGGCGCATTGGACTGACAGCCCGCCGCGACGGCCTAGCGCGCTCGTGCAGTGGCGGGATCCGGTGCGAAGATCTGCGGGTAGAGATTGCGCATCGCGGCTTCGTCGAAATCGCCCTTGAAGGGATGCCGGGTCTCGATCGCGCGCGCCCGCGCGGCCGCCGGCCGGGCGTCGATCTCCGCCATCAGCCGGGCAATGTGCGGATACGCGGCCATCGCCCCTTCGTCGCCGAGCATGAAGGGGATCCGTGGCGCCCAGCCCCAGACCGCCATGTCGACGATCGAATAGGTGCCGCCGACCATGTAGCCGGTCCCCGCCAGCCGATCGTCCACAATCTGCCAGTGGCGCCGTGCTTCGAAATCATAGCGCTTGATCGGGTAGGCCAGCCGCTCCGGCGCGAACAGGCGGAAATGCACGCATTGCCCGGAATAGCTTGGGCAGGAACTTGCCGGTCCTTTCCGCAAGGTAGAGAAGGATGGCGTTGCTGTCGAAGAGGATGGCGTCGCCGTCGATGAGTGCCGGGACCTTGCCGTTGGGATTGATCGCCCGGAAGGTCGGTGTGTGCTGATCGCCAAGCTTGGTGTCGATCGGGATCGCTTCGTACGCGAGGTCCGCTTCCTCCAGAAAAAGCGCCACTTTCATCGGGTTGGGTGCCATATTGTAGAAGAATCTGATCACGTCGGGCTCCGTTCTTTGGCGCGGGCGGACATTGCCGCGATGCAAGCAGCTGTGCGATTCATGGCGTTCCCTGAAAAGGGCGGCGGATGCTGACCTCCAGGCGGCGTGGACAAATTCAGTGTTAGCACAGGGGTCGCTTTCCGGGGAATGCAATCACATCGAACGCGTCTTCGGTCGCCTGAAAATCATTGGCGCCATCGCCGCGCGACAAGATCAACTCGCCGAACGCTTTCTCGGCATGGTCCAAATCGCCGCCGCCAGATACCGGCTCGAATTTGTCCACGCCGCCCAAGGCCAATGGAGCCAGTTTGCTCTGGTTCGAACGTCCGCTTTCGGGATCGCGGCGCTCCGGCGCGAATGGGCGGGCTGGTGGGCGGGGGCAAGATCTGGCCCTGCTCGTGATTGGCGAACGGAAACCGTGATCGCTGCATGCCGTGTGCCTGATGGGGCTGTTTTGAATTCCCTGTTTGCGAGCGTTCCGTTCGCTGTTTCGAGCGAGCGTATTCCCTGTTCCCAGGGCCAGTGTGCAGGGGTGGCTTTGGCTGAAATCTTGACGCCATGTCAGAGTCTTACGCGGGCGCGTCAAGCCTTGCTTCGGTGGCATGGGGCCTCAGATTCGTTCGATTTCCCTGATCCGAGGCCGAAAACAGGGAATTTCAGGGAATCAATCCGGCGCACCAGGACAGCCCGTGCGGCTGGTCGGCCCCCCGATGGGTTCGATTTTGGCCCGGCCTTGCGCCGGTTGCCATTTTCTTGTTTCGCATCCGCGTGCATACGGTTTGCCAGGCCGTGCGGGGAGCCGCAAGCGGGGAGGCCGGAACAGGGGACTGATGCAGCAGCTTGGCCTTGATCGCCCGGACACCGAAGGCCCGACGCCATGAAGCGCCTGTTCATCCTGCTGTTGCTGGTCGCCGCGATCGCCGCCTTCGTGCTGTTCGATCTGGGCCAGTATCTCAACCTCGCCACGCTGAAGGCGCGGCAGACGGACCTGGCGGCGCTCCATGCCGAACGCCCGTGGCTGGTGATTGGCGCCTACATGGCTGCCTATATCGCCGTCACCGCGCTGTCGCTGCCCGGGGCGGCGATCATGACACTGGCTGGCGGGGCCATCTTCGGCCTGCTGGCCGGCACCGTCATTGTCTCCTTTGCGTCCACCATCGGCGCAACCCTGGCCTTCCTCGCCTCGCGCACTCTGTTGCGCGATTGGGTGCAGAACCGCTTTGGTGATCGGCTGCGCGCCATCAACGCAGGCGTGGCCCGCGATGGCGCCTTCTATCTGTTCTCGCTGCGGCTGGTCCCGGTGTTCCCGTTCTTCCTCGTCAACCTGCTGATGGGTTTGACACCGATCCGCACCGGCACCTTTTATGCGGTCTCACAGGTGGGGATGCTGCTGGGCACGGTTGTCTATGTGAACGCCGGCACGCAGCTGGCCGGCATATCCAGCCTGTCTGATGTCGCCTCGCCGGGCCTGATTGCCTCGTTCGCGGCGCTGGGCCTGCTGCCGTGGATCGGCCGCTGGATCATGGCGGGCTTCAAGCGCCGCCGCGTGCAGGCGCGCTGGACCAAGCCGAAGCGCTTTGATCGCAACCTGGTGGTGATTGGTGCCGGTGCCGCCGGCCTCGTCTCCTCGCTGATCGGCGCCACGGTGCGCGCCAGGGTGACGCTGGTGGAAGCCGCCAAGATGGGCGGGGACTGCCTGAATTATGGCTGCGTGCCGTCAAAGGCGCTGATCAAGTCGGCCCGGGTGGCGCATCAGATGCGCCGCGCCGATGCCTATGGCCTTGCGCCGGCCGATCCGCAGTTCGATTTCCGCGCCGTCATGGCCCGCGTGCATGCCGCCATCGCCGCCATTGCGCCGAATGACAGCGTGGAACGCTATGCGGGGCTGGGGGTGGACGTGGCGCAGGGATATGCCCGCATCATCGATCCGTGGACGGTGGAGATCGCCCGCCATGATGGCACCACCCAGCGGCTGACCACCCGGTCCATCATCATCGCTGCCGGCGCGGAACCGGTGGTGCCTGATCTGCCGGGGCTGGCCGACAGCGGCTACCTGACCAGCGACACCATGTGGGAACGGCTGGCAGGGATGGACGAGATGCCGCGCCGCATCGTGGTGCTGGGCGGCGGGCCGATCGGCTGCGAACTGGCGCAGGCCTTCGCGCGGCTGGGGGCACAGGTGACGCAGGTGGAGATGGGCCCGCGCCTGCTGCCGCGCGAGGATGAGGATGTGTCGGCGCTGGTGAAGGCCGCGCAGGAATCATCCGGCGTGATGGTGCTGACCGGGCACGCCGCCGTGCGGGTGGACGCGGGCCAGCAGCTGATCGTCGCCCACGACGGCGCCGAACACGCCATCCCCTTCGACGCCTTGTTCGTGGCCGTGGGCCGCAAGGCGCGGCTGACCGGCTATGGCCTCGAGGAACTGGGCATAGAGACCAGTCGCACCGTGGTGACCGACGATTATCTGGCGACGCTGCATCCCAATATCTATGCCGCCGGCGACGTGGCGGGCCCCTACCAGTTCACGCACGTGGCGGCGCACCAGGCCTGGTATGCCAGCGTGAATGCGCTGTTCGGCGATGTGTGGCGGTTCAAGGCGGATTATCGCGTGATCCCGTGGACGACGTTCACCGATCCCGAAGTGGCCCGCGTGGGCCTGAACGAGGCCGAGGCCAAGGCCGCCGGCATTGCCCACGAGGTGACCATCTTCCCGCTGCACGAGCTTGACCGCGCCATCGCCGACAGTGCCACATCTGGGTTCGTCAAGCTGATCACCCCGCCCGGCAAGGACCGCATCTTGGGCGTCACCATCGTGGGCGAACATGCCGGCGAGATCATTGCCGAATATGTGCTGGCGATGAAGCACGGCCTTGGGCTGAACAAGATACTGGGCACCATCCACGCCTATCCCACCATGGCCGAAGCCAACAAGTTCGCTGCCGGTGTGTGGAAGAAGCGCCACGCGCCTCAAGGCCTGTTGCAGCTGCTGGGGCGCTATCACGACTGGCGGCGCGGCTGATCGGATCGTGTGTGCGCCGCGCGCGCAGCGCGATGCCCTGCCGCCGCGCCAGTTCCGGTTCGGTGTTGCGCTGAACTTCTGATATGCAGGCGACCATGCAGCAGTTTCAGGGCGTGATCGGGCTGGCGGCCGTGCTGCTGCTGGCGTGGGCATTTGGTGAAGACCGTGCGAACCGCCCCGGCTGGCGCTGGCTGGGCGGGGCGCTGCTGCTGCAACTGGCGATTGCCGTGATCGTCGTGCGGGTGCCGCCAGTGTGGGAGGCCGTGGGCCTTGCCAACCAGGGCGTTGCCGCCATTGAACGGGCCACGCTGGCCGGTTCGTCCTACATGTTCGGTTATCTGGGCGGAGCGCCATTGCCGTTTGCGCTGAAGGCGGGTGCGGCGCCGCCCCTGATCATCGCCTTCCAGATCCTGCCGCTGATCATCGTCTTTTCCGCGCTCTCTGCGCTGCTCTGGCACTGGGGGCTGCTGAAGGCGCTGGTGCGCGGCCTGTCGTGGGCGTTGCGGCGCACATTGGGGGTTTCCGGCGTCGTTGGCCTTGCTGGCGGGGCCACCCTGTTCCTGGGGGTGGTGGAATCGCCGCTGGTGCTGCGCGCCTGGTTCGCCCGGATGAGCCGGGCGGATCTGTTCGCCATCATGACGATGATCATGGCGACGATATCGGGCGCGATCCTGGTGCTCTATGCCAGCACGCTGGGCAGGGTGATCCCCAACGCCGCCGGCCACTTCATCGTTGCCTCGCTGATGTCGCTGCCGGCGGCGCTGCTTGTCGCACGGTTGATGGTGCCGGGCACACCCGAACCGGCGGCACCGGCCGAACCTGATCTGGCCTATGATGGCGCCATGGATGCGGTGGTGCGCGGCGCCATGGAGGGCGTGCAACTGATGCTGGCGGTGATCGGCATCATCATCACCATCTTCGCGCTGGTCCATCTTGCCGATCAGTTGCTCGCCCTGGCGCCGCCAGTGGACGGCGCGGCGATCACCGTCAGACGCGCCTTTGGCTGGCTGTTCGCGCCGCTGATGTGGGCGATCGGGGTGCCATGGGATCAGGCGCCGGCAGCCGGCGCCCTGATGGGCACCAAGGCGATCCTCAACGAATATGTCGCCTATCTCGATCTGGCCGCGGTCCCGGCCGGCACGCTGGATGCGCGCAGCCTGCTGATCGTCACCTATGCCCTGTCCGGCTTTGCCAATCTGGCCAGCATCGGCCTCCTGGTGTCCACCATCGCCAGCCTGTGCCCCGAACGCCGGGCGGAGGCCGCCGGCCTGGGGGTGAAAAGCTGGATAGCCGGCAACCTCGCCACGCTGATGACAGGCGCCATGATCGGCCTGGTGACCCCCCCGTGAGTTGCCACCATGCTTGATGCCCGCCTGCGCCCCCTGATCGATCCGCCGCTCAATGCGATGGGCCGCAGCCTTGCCCGGCTGGGCGTGACGGCCAATCTTGTCACCCTGGCCGGCATTGCGCTGGGCATCGCGGCCGGCGCGGTGCTGGCGCAGGGCGAGGTGGTGCTGGGCCTGGCTCTCATCGTGGCCAACCGTCTGCTGGACGGGCTGGACGGCGCCGTGGCGCGCGCCACCCATCTCAGCGACTTTGGCGGCTATCTCGATATCGTGGGCGATTTCGTCTTCTATGTTGCCGTGCCGCTGGGCTTCGGCCTCGCCGCGCCGGCCAACCTGCTGCCGGCCCTGCTGCTGGTGGCCAGCTTCACCCTCACCGGCATCAGCTTCCTGGCCTTTGCCGCCATTGCCGCCAAGCGCGGCGAGGACACGACGGCGCACGGGCGCAAGAGCTTCTTCTATTCCACCGGGCTGGCCGAAGGTGCCGAAACCATCGCCTGCTTTGTCGCCATGTGTCTGTGGCCGCAGCATTTTCCGATCATCGCCCAGGCCTATGCCGGCCTGTGCGTCCTCACCGTCGTGCAGCGCACCGCCCTGGCACGCCGGCAGTTCCGCTCCCGCTGAACCGTCGCTGCCCGCAAGGCTGCGTCATTCGCCCCTTGTCACCGTGATGATATTCTGTATCAGGCGCGTCGCCGTGCGCTGTTGCCGGCCCCTGCGTCGAGGTTTGCGCCGTGATTCGATCCTTTCTGGTTCTTCTGCTTGCAGGCGTTGCGGCGCCGGCGCTGGCCGAGGACGCGGATGCCGATGCCATCACCGTTACCGCCAGCCGCCAGCCCTATCGCGGTGATTTCACCCTGCAGGAAACGCCGGCGGCGATCACCACGATCGATCAGACCTGGCTGAACAACAACAATATCCTGCGGCTCACCGATGCGCTGGATCTCAATGCCTCGGTGGCGCGGCAGAACAATTTCGGCGGCCTTTGGGATGCCTTTGCCGTGCGCGGCTTTGCCGGCGATGAAAATCTGCCATCGGGCTATCTGGTCAATGGCTACAACAACGGCCGCGGCTTTGGTGGCAGCCGCGATGTTTCGGGCATCGAGAAGATCGAGGTGCTCAAGGGCCCGCAGGCCGCCCTGTTCGGGCGGGGCGAGCCGGGGGGTGTGATCAACATCGTCACCAAGAAGGCCGATTTCGACACGCGCGGCACCATCGGCGTGCAGGCCGGCAGCTGGGATCGGCAGCGTGTGGATGGCGATGTGAACCTGGCGCTGGGCACGGTTGCAGCGGTGCGGTTGATCGGCTTTTACGAGGATGCCGGCAGCTTCCGCGGCACGCGCTCCGAACGTTGGGGCTTCACGCCATCTGTTCTGGTCAAGCTGGGCGAGACGACGGCGCTTACCTACGAGCTTGAGCTGACCCGCGCCGAAGCGCCGTTCGATCGTGGCGTGGTTGCCATCAATGGCCAACTGGGCGTCATGGATCGGCAGACGTTTCTGGGCGAGCCGGGCGATGGCCCGCTGGACGCCGAGGTGACCGGCCACCAGCTGCAACTGAGCCACGCGTTCAATGATGCCTGGTCGATCCTGATCGGCGGCCAGCATCGCGACACCCGGCTCACCGGCTTTTCCACCGAGGCCGAACTGGCCGGCAGCCGCCAGCGCCTTGGCCGCGATGGCCGGTCCTTGTCGCGCCAGCGCCGCTTCCGTGACTATGATGCCCAACATCAGGTGCTGCGCGGCGAGGTGCAGGGCCGTTTCGCCACCGGTGGCCTGCAGCACCGCATCCTGTTCGGCGCCGATTATGACCGGTTTGAAAACAGCCAGTTCTTCCTGCGCTTCCGCCCGGCGGTGATCGGCGCTGCCACCACGCCCCAGCAGTCCAACGACATCGACATCCTCAACCCTGTCTATGGCCGTTTCCCCCTGCCCACACCCGGCCCGCAAACGGATCGTCTCGACACGCAGGAGGCCTTTGGCGCCTATGTGCAGGATCAGATCGATCTGGGTGGCGGCGTGCAGATCCGCCTGGGCGGGCGCTATGACGATTTCCGGCAAACCACGCTGAACCGCGCCAACGGTGCCGGCACGGCGCGCGATTTCCGTCGCTTCTCGCCGCAGGCCGGAATCGTCTATGCCGCCAATGACACGCTGTCGTTCTATGCAGCCTATGGCGAGGGCTTCCGCGCCAACATCGGTGCCGACATCGCGGGCCGCATCTTCGATCCCGAAACCAGCCGATCCGCCGAAGCCGGGGCCAAGTTGAGCCTGCTGGGCGGCAAGCTGACCGGCACCATCGCGCTGTTCAACCTCAGCAAGGACAATGTGCTCGCTGCCGATCCGGCCAATCCGGGCTTTTCGGTGCCGATCGGCCGGGCGCGCAGCCGCGGTCTGGAAGTGGATCTGAATGGCCGGCTGCCGGGTGACGTCGATCTGCTGCTCAGCTATGCCCTTGTCGATGCCACCGCGCGCACTGCCGTGCTGGACCCCAATTTCGGGCTGGCCATCAATCCCGGTGACCGGCTGATCAACATCCCGCGCCACCAGTTCAACGTGCAGGCCGCCAAGGGCGTGGCGCTGGCCGATGATCTGAAACTGACGCTGGGCGGCGGGGTGCAGCACACCGGCGGCCGGCTTGGAGAGACAGCCACCAACTTCATGCTGCCGGCCCATACGCTGGCCCGGCTGTTCGCGCGGCTTGAAGTGGGCAAGCAGGTGGAGATCTTTGCCGAAGTCACCAACCTGTTCGATGCCACCTATTACACCAACAGCTTTGCGCAACTGTGGGTGCAGCCCGGCCAGCCCCGCGCTGCCACGCTGGCCGTCCGGTTCAATTTCTGATGGACGCGCTGCTCGCCATCGAAGGCCTGGTGGTGGAACGCGGTGGCCGCCGGGTGGTGGACGGCCTCTCGCTGACGCTGGCGCCGGGAGAGGTCTATGCCCTGCTGGGCGGCAATGGCGCCGGCAAGTCCACCACGCTGTTTGCCATCCTGGGCCTGGTGGCACGGCAGGGCGGCGGGCTGATGGTGGCTGGCCATGATCCGGCGCGCGATGCCGATGCGGTGCGCGCGGCGGTGGCCTATCTGCCGGAAAATGTCGCGCTCTACCCGGCGCTGACAGCGCGCGAGAATGTCGCCTATTTCCTCGATCTGGCCGGCACCCGGCGCGATCCTGCGGCGGTGGAAGCGGCCTTTGCCACCGTCAAGCTGGCGCCCGATGCGTGGGATCGCCCGGTGAGCGGCTTTTCCAAGGGCATGCGCCAGAAGACGGCGATTGCGCTGGCCCTGTTGCGGCAGACCCCGCTGCTGCTGCTGGATGAACCCACATCCGGGCTTGATCCGGCGGCCACCCGCGATTTTCACACGCTGGTGGGCGATCTGGCCGCGCGCGGGGTGGCGGTGCTGATGGTGACGCATGATCTGTTCGGCGCTGCCGATGTGGCGGCCCGCATCGGCCTGCTGGCCGGTGGCCGGCTGGCCCGGGAATGGACCGCGGCCACCACTGGCCCGCGCTTTGATCTCAATGCCCTGCATGCGGGCTTCGTGGCGGCATGATGCGGGTGCAGCGGATCGCCGGCGCGCAGCTCAGGCTGTTCGTGCGGTCACGGCTGGCCGTGGTCGCCCTTTTGCTGTTGCTGTTGCTGTCGGCCATCGCGGCGCTCACCGGGGCCGGCCAGGCGGCGCGGATCGCTTCGGCTCGGGCCACCGCGCAAGGGGCCGCCGATGCCGCCTTTGCCAACCAGCCCGATCGCCATCCGCATCGCATGGTGCATTATGGCAGCTATGCCCTGCGCCCGCTCGGCCCGCTGGCGGCGTTTGAACCCGGCGTTGATGCCTTTGCCGGCTCGCTCATCTATCTGGAAGGCCATCGACAGAATGCGACGACGGCGGCGGCGGCGCGGGAATCCTCCGGCCTGATCCGCTTTGGCCAGCTCACCCCGGCGTTCGTGTTGCGGGTGCTGGTCCCGTTGCTGCTGGTGTTCGTGGGCTTTGCGATGATCGTCGCCGAACGCCAGTCCGGGCTGCTGACCCTGCAGCTCAGCCATGGTGCCAGCTGGCGCCAACTGCTGGCCGGCAAGGCGCTGGCGCTGGCAGCCGTGGCGGGCGTGGCGGCGCTGCCGGCGCTGGCTGCGTTGGGCGTGTCAGCGGCGCGGGCGCCAGCGGAAGCCGGCGTGGCGCTTGTGATGGCGGTGGCGGTGCTGCTGTGGCTTGGCCTGTGGGTGCTGGGCATCACGCTGGTATCGGCCCGCGCCCGTTCGGCGCAATCGGCGCTGCTGGCGCTGGTGCTGGCGTGGGCGGTGCTGGTTGTGCTGGTGCCGCGCGCCGCTGCCGGTGTGGCGGCCTTGGTCCACCCGCTGCCCACCAAGGCCGAGACCGATCTTGTCATCCACGCGGAATTGCGCAGCCTGGGCGACAGCCACAACCCCGATGATCCGCATTTCGCCGCGTTCAAGGCGGCGTTGCTGAAGCGCCATGGCGTGGCGCGGCTGGAGGATCTGCCGTTCAATTATCGCGGCGCCCTTTCGGCTGAAGGCGAACGCCTGACCAGCGGCCTGTTCGCCCGCCACGCTGCCGAGGCCGCCGCCACGCAAATGCAGCAGCATCGCCTGCTGGCGGTGGCAGCGGTGATCAGCCCGGCGATCGGCTTTGCCCAGGCCGGCATGGCCGGCGCCGCCACTGATCTGGCCAGCCAGCTTGCCTTTCTGGAGGCGGCCGAGGCCCATCGCTATCGGCTGGTGCAATCGCTGAACCGGCTGCACACGTTCGAAGTGCGGGCTGCCGATGATGCTGCGCGCAACCGCGACCCCATCGCCGAACGTCAAAGCCGGGTTTCGGCGGGCTTCTGGGCGGAACAGAAGCCCTTTGCCTTTGCCGGCCCAACCGCCGCCAATCGCATGACGGCCATGCTGCCGGGCCTGGGCGTGATGGCGCTATGGGGGCTGGGGCTGCTGTGGCTGCTGCGTCGCAGCCCGGTGGCGCCATGATGGCCGCCCTGCTGCGCGAATGGCGCCTGCTGGCCGGGGCGGCGCGCATTGGCCTTGCCGTTCTGGCGCTGCTGGCCGGCGTGGCCGTGGCGCTGGGCGTGGCCGAAGTCGCCCGCACCCGTGCCGATATCGCCCGTGTCGTGGCGCTGGAAGCACGCGAAACGCAGGCCATCATCGGCTTTGCCAACGGCGATGCCGGGGAGTTCGGCTATTATCGCCATCATCCGGTTGCCCGCGCGCCCGGCGATCTGGCCTTCATCGCCCCGGCGCGCGGCGATGCCGTGCCGGCCGTGCTGCGCATCCGCATCCTGGCGCTGGAAGGCCAGATCAACGACAACGAGGCCGCCAACCCCGAACTGTTGCTGGCGGGCCGGTTCGATTTCGCCTTCGTCACCCTCTATCTGGCCCCGCTGCTGCTGATCGCGCTGCTGCATGATCTGTGGTCCGGGGAACGTGAGGCCGGGCGGCTGGCGGCGTTGCAGAGCCTGCCGCAGGCCCGGCAGCGGCTGTGGTCACCGCGCGTGGCCGTGCGGTTGGGCGGTGTTGCCGTGGCGCTGCTGCTGCCCCTGGCCATCGGCGGCGCGGTCGAAGGCGCGGCGCTGCCGCGGTTGCTGCTGGTGGCGGCGCTGGTGCTGGCCAGCCTGTTGTTCTGGACCCTGCTGGCCCTGCTGGTTGCCCGCACGCCTGCT
>JALOSK010000322.1 GCA_025458465.1 Sandarakinorhabdus sp.
CGTGATGAAATGGCGTGATCCTCCCCCGCCGGTGGCGGTTGGTGAAGCCCGGTCCCGCCTGCAGGCGCTGAACGCGATCGATGCAGATGGCCGGGTGACGACACACGGCGAGGCGATTGCACGCCTCCCCTTGCCACCCGCGCTGGCGCACATGCTGGTGCAAGCTGCCGCCCGCGGACAGGGCATGTTGGCAGCGCACGTCGCCGTGTTGCTGGGTGAGCGCGGACTTGGCGGGGGCAGCGACGATCTGGAGGCGCGTTTGCGGGGCTGGGCACGCGATGGCAGTGGCCGCGCCCAGTCTGCACGCCGGTTGGCGCAGCGCTGGGCCAGGGCAATCGGTGCCCGTGAATCGTCCATGGCGTTCGAGGCGGAACGGTCGAGCGGTGGCTGTTTCGCCTGATTCATCGCTGGCGCGCAGCGAGTGGATCGTGGTGGCCGATGCTGCCGGTTCTGCGGCAGGCGCACGCATGTTGTTGGGCGCGGCGATCGAAGCGACCAGCGTGGAGCGGCAGTTTGCCGATCGCATCGAGCGTCGCCAGGTGTTCGCCTATGATCCTGCCACCACTGGCATCACCGCCGAAGTGCAGCGCCGGCTTGGGGCAATCACCCTGGCCCGACAGATGGTGGAACGCCCGGATGCGGATGCGGTTGCGGCGGCGCTGCTGGCGGCGGTGGGCGATCACGGGCTGAATATCCTGGCGTGGGGAGCACAGTCAGAGGCGTTGCGTGCGAGGATTGCCTTTGCGCGGGAGTGGGCCCCAGACCTGCCTGCGATGGATGATGCCAGCCTGTTGGCGCGCCTGGACGCGTGGCTTGGGCCGATGCTTGGTGGTGTTCGCCGGCTGTCCAGCCTTACGGACGAACGCCTGAACGACGCGCTGCTGTCACTGTTGGACTGGCCGCAGCGCCAGCGGGTTGACCGCCTTGCGCCGGCACGGTTCGAAACACCGGCCGGCAGCAGTCACGCGATCGACTATGCTGCCGATGGTGGGCCAGCGGTGGAGGTACGGGTGCAGGCCCTGTTCGGCTTGCAGCAACACCCGATGCTGGCAGAAGGCCAGGTGCCGCTGGTGCTGCGGCTGACGTCACCGGCTGGTCGGCCGATCCAGGTGACGCGCGATTTGCCGGGTTTCTGGTCTGGCAGTTGGACGGATGTGAAGCGTGAACTGAAGGGCCGTTATCCCAAGCACCCATGGCCCGATGATCCCGGGCAGGCGCTGCCGACACTGCGGACGAAACGCCGCAGCGATGGGCAATGAAGGATCCCCGTGAAGCTGATGACAAGACCAGCGCCGCTCTGTTGGGCAGTAATGTTTACTAATTATTGACATTTGTATAAATTTGATGAATATACGCACCGACTCAGGTGGGTGAGCGTTTGTTTTTGCAATTTGCTCTTTCCCTCTTTGTCTCGGGGGTGTGTATGGTGGCTTTTGTTTCGACGCTGCGCGGTCGTCTGCAGCGTGATCGTTCCGGATCGGCAGCGTCGGAATTCGCGCTGGTCCTTCCACTGCTGACGCTGCTGCTGTTCGGCGTGCTGGAATTCGGCACCGTCGTCTATGCCTTCAGTGCCATGCAGTTCGGCGCCACCAATGCCGCTCGCAGCCTGGCCGTGAACACGGCGACCGAGGCCGCAGCGCTGGCCAGCGCGCGTGCCGTGCTGCCGGGCTGGGTTGCAAACGATGTGTCCATGCAAATGGCCCAGACCAATGCCGGCGATCCCAACAGCAACATCATCCGCGTTACCCTGTCGGTGAATGCGTCCCGAGCCTCGGTCGTGCCGATGCTCACCCGCCTGGTCGATCTGCCGCTGACGGCGGAAGCCACGATCAAGCAGGAGCTTCCCTATGTGGATTGATCGCCTGCTGGCGAGCGGCCGCCGGTTGCGCCTGAACCGTCGGGGCTCTGCCGTCACGATGGTGGCGCTGGCGCTGCCGGCGCTCACCGGCGCGATGGCGTTGGGCATCGATTTCACCATGTACCGCATGGTGCACAATCGCATGCAGATCGCCGCCGATGGCGCGGCACTGGCAGCTGCAGCGCAGATCGAACGCAGGGGCGACATTACCGGCACGGCGCTGGCTCAGGTGATGCAGGGCCTGCCCGGCGAGTATGCCGGCATGACGACCACCGCCGATGTCGTCACCGGTGTCTATGATGAGACCAATGGCTTCGTGCCCGGCAACGGGCCGGATGTGAACGCCGTGCAGGTGACGGCGGAACGCTCCCCGGCCCGCAGCAACGCCGCCCGCCAGATCCTGGCCCAGGTGCTGGGCGTGGGCCCGGTGACGATCCGGGTTGCTGCCGTGGCCGCCCGGCCGGTGAACGTGTGGTATCAGCCGCCGGAGCGCGAAACGCTTGATCCGGAAGCCGGTGATTTCAACGAAATCTATGTTTACTGCTTTGACACGCTGGGCAGCGGTTCACCGGAATCGCGCCGCAGCCAGATGACCTTGGTGTCCAACAACATGCCCGCTGGGCAGGACATCGTGGCCATCAGTGGTGGCCGCGTGCCTGAAAATCCGCCCGCGCAGGTGACGTGGCCGCGCTGCGACCAGCGCGGACAGACGTTGAGCTTCCGCCTGCGCAACGTGCGCCATGTGAAGGCCAACCCGGTGCTGTGGGTCAATCCGGCGGCAACGGTGAGCGGCCTGCAGCCCGGCCGCCCGGAGTTCAACTATTACACCGACACGCTGCTGAATGCCGGGACCGAGATCATCGACCTGCAGGGCTTCAACATCCTTGAGACGGTGCTGTGCGATTCCATCGAACAATGCACGCCGGGTACGGCCGGTTCGCAGATTCCACGCGGTCGCAACCGTGCGGACACGCGCGTCCGGGAGACCCAGCCCTGTCAGCCGGGCCGGTTCATGTATTTCGGCTTCGAAGACCGGCCGCCCGGCCAATCCGGCCGTGCCGACAACTGGCTGTGGCCCGCCTGGACCGA
>JALOSK010000323.1 GCA_025458465.1 Sandarakinorhabdus sp.
AAGCCGTTGATGGCAACGCCCGAACGGCTGGTCTGGCCCTTCTGGCCGCGACCGGCGGTCTTGCCGACACCGGAACCGATGCCGCGGCCGACGCGCACGCGCTTCTTGCGGGCACCGGGATTGTCGTGAAGGTCGTTCAGTTTGGTCGTCATGTGATGCACTCGCTTTCGCTTACGCGCTAGGGATTCGGCCTGTGTCAGCCGGCATGTGCCGGGATCAGGCCAGCTCTTCAACCTTCACAAGGTGCGCCACCTTGGCGATCATGCCACGCACTTCCGGCGTGTCATTGTGCTCGCGGGTGCGGTGCAGCTTGTTGAGGCCCAGGCCGATCAGGTTCTTTTCCTGGTTCGGAGCCCGGCGGATCGGCGAACCGATCTGGGTGACTTTCAGCTTGGCCATGGTCTCGTTCCTCATGCCACCGCTTCGGCGTCGGCTTCAGCAGCCTTGGCCGACACGTCGCCACGGCGGGCCAGCAGATCGGCAACCTTCTTGCCGCGACGCTGGGCCACGCTCTTCGGGCTGACCTGGCCGGTCAGCGCCGCAAAGGTGGCGCGGATCATGTTGTAGGGGTTGTTGGTGCCAACCGACTTGGTGACCACGTCGGCAACGCCCAGCGATTCGAACACGGCGCGCATCGGACCACCGGCAATGATGCCGGTACCCTGCGTTGCCGAACGAACATAGACCTTGCCGGCACCGAAATGGCCATAACCATCATGGTGCAGGGTGCGGCCATCGCGCAGCGGCACGCGCACCATCGCCTTCTTGGCGGCGGCAGTGGCCTTGGCGATGGCTTCCGGCACTTCGCGCGCCTTGCCGTGGCCAAAGCCAACGCGGCCCTTGCCGTCGCCCACCACGACCAGCGCGGCAAAGCCGAAGCGCTTGCCGCCCTTCACGGTCTTGGAGACGCGGTTGATGTGGACCAGCTTCTCGATCAGCTCCTCGCCGGCCGGTTCGCCAGACGCTTCGCGACCACGACGCTGGCCGCGCTCACCGCGCTCGCCACCGCCACGGTTGCCACCGCGACCACGCTCGCCGCCACGGCCACGGCCACGGCCGCGACCTTCGGCTTCCGGCGCCGCAGCGCCTGCAACTTCGATCTCATCGCTCATATCAGAACTCCAGCCCGCCTTCGCGGGCGCCATCGGCCAGCGCCTTCACGCGGCCATGGAAGAGGAAACCGCCACGGTCGAACACCACGGCAGACACGCCCGCTGCCTTGGCACGTTCCGCAAGGCGCTTGCCAACGGCGGCGGCTGCATCGGTGGTGGCACCAGTGCTGCCCCGCACGTCCTTCTCCAGGGTGGAGGCGGCCGCAACGGTGATGCCCTTGGTGTCGTCGATGATCTGCGCATAGATATGCTGCGACGAGCGATGGATCGACAGCCGCGGACGGCCGCCGCTCTTGAGGCGGATGGCCGTGCGCACGCGGCGCCGGCGCTGCTCGAACGGGGTGAGCTTGCTCATTTCTTCTTCCCTTCCTTGCGGAAGATATATTCACCGCGATACTTGATGCCCTTGCCCTTGTAGGGCTCCGGCTTGCGCCAGCGGCGGATCTCGGCGGCCACCTGGCCAACGCGCTGCTTGTCCGAACCGCTGATTTCCACGGTCGTCTGATCCGGCGTCTTGATGGTGATGCCGGCCGGGATCGGGTAATCAACGTCGTGGCTGTAGCCCAGCTGCAGCTTCAGGTTGCTGCCCTGCACCGAGGCGCGATAACCAACGCCGGTGATTTCCAGCACCTTGGTGAAGCCTTCGCTGACACCGGTGACCAGGTTGGCCACCATCGTGCGCTGCATGCCCCAGAAGGCACGGGCACGCTTGGTGTCGTTGGCCGGCTGCACGGCAATCTCGCCGCCATCGATGGTGTAGCTGATGTCATCCACCAGCGGCATCGACATCTCGCCCTTCGGGCCCTTCACCTGCAGGATGCGGTCATTGATGGTGGCGGTAACGCCGGCCGGAACCGGGACAGCCTTCTTTCCGATGCGCGACATGGTCAGAACACCTGGCAGAGAATTTCGCCGCCCACGTTCTTTTCGCGCGCTTCCGCGTCGGAAAGAACGCCCTGGGGCGTCGAAACGATGGTGATGCCCAGGCCATTGCGGACGCGCGGCAGCTCGGTGGCGCCGCTGTAGACGCGGCGGCCGGGCTTGGACACGCGGGCAAGGTGCTGGATGGCGGGACGGCCTTCAAAATACTTCAGATCGATCCGAAGATTCTGATGGGCGCCATCGGCCAGCGGCGCGTAGCCGCGGATATAGCCTTCGCGCTGAAGGACATCCAGCACGCGGGCGCGCAGCTTGGAGGCCGGGGTGACGATCGAATCCTTGCGGGCCTGCTGGCCGTTGCGGATCCGGGTGAGCATATCGCCCAGGGGATCAGACATCGACATCGGTCTATCCTTACCAGCTCGACTTCGTCACACCGGGAATCAGGCCCTTGTTGGCCAGTTCGCGGAGCATGACGCGGGAGAGCTTGAACTTGCGGTAATAGGCACGCGGACGGCCGGTGAGTTCGCAACGGTTGCGCACCCGGGTCGGGTTCGCGTTGCGCGGCAGTTCGGCCATCTTCAGCCGGGCCAGGAAACGCTCCTCGTCGGAACGGCTCTTGTCAGCGGCAATCGCCTTCAGCACGGCATATTTGCCGGCATATTTCACCACCAGCGCCTTGCGACGCTCGTTCTTGTTGATCATCGACAGCTTCGCCATGGCTCAGGCCCTTCTTTTCAAGAGTGTAGCCAATGAACGGGAAGCCGAAGAGAGCGAGCAGGGCGCGCGCTTCCTCGTCGGTCTTCGCGGTGGTCGTCACGATGATGTCCATGCCGCGGATCTGTTCGATCCGGTCATAGTTGATCTCCGGGAAGATCAGCTGTTCCTTGATGCCCATGGCATAGTTGCCACGACCATCGAACGACCTGGCCGACAGGCCGCGGAAGTCCTTCACGCGCGGCAGGGCGATGGTCACCAGGCGATCAAGGAATTCGAACATGCGCTCACGGCGCAGCGTCACCTTGCAGCCGATCGGCATGCCTTCACGCAGCTTGAACTGCGCAACCGACTTCTTGGCGCGGCAGATCACCGGGCGCTGGCCCGCGATCAGCGCCATTTCACCGGCGGCCTGCTCGACCTTCTTCTTGTCCTGGGTGGCTTCACCGACGCCCATGTTGAGCACGATCTTTTCGATCTTCGGCACTTCCATCAGATTCTTGTAGCCGAACAGCTCGATCATCTTGGGACGAACGCTGTTCGCATACAGGGTCTGCATGCGCGGAAGGTCCTTGGGGGAGAGTTTGTCAGCCATTGATCACGGCTCCCGACTTCTTGGCGACGCGCACCTTCTTGCCGTCCACCACGGCGAAGCCGACGCGAGTCGGTTTGCCGGTGGTCGGATCCTTGAGCGCCACCTTGGCGACTGCCATCGGCGCTTCAACGCGCTCGATGCCGCCATTGGGGTTGGTCTGCGACGGCTTGTTGTGGCGGGTGATCAGGTTGACACCCGAAACCACCACCTTGCCTTCGCGCGGCAGGTTGCGGGTCACGGTGCCTTCCTTGCCCTTGTCCTTGCCGGACAGGACGATGACCGTGTCACCCTTCTTGATCTTTGCAGCGCTCATCACAGCACCTCGGGGGCCAGGCTGATGATCTTCATGTGGCCCGTGGCGCGGAGTTCGCGCACGACCGGCCCGAAGATGCGGGTGCCGATCGGCTCTTCGTTCTTGTTGATCAGCACGGCAGCGTTGCTGTCGAAGCGGATCACCGAACCGTCCGGACGGCGGATATCCTTGGCGGTGCGCACAACCACGGCGCGGTGCACGTCACCCTTCTTCACCTTGCCCTTGGGCTGCGCTTCCTTGACCGACACCACAATGATGTCGCCCACGCCGGCAAAGCGGCGCTTGGAACCACCCAGGACCTTGATGCACATCACCCGCTTGGCGCCACTGTTGTCCGCCACGTCGAGGTTCGTCTGCATCTGGATCATGCGTTCGATCCTTCCAAAAAGTCTGCCGATTCCGACCGGCAGACGGGTTCAAAACTCACCCGGAACGCCGGCTCAGCCGACCTTTTCCAGGACCTTCCACGTCTTCAGCTTGGACACGGGGGCGCATTCCTCGATGCGCACCGTGTCGCCAGCCTTGATCACATTGCCCTCGTCGTGGGCGTGATACTTCTTCGAACGACGGATGATCTTGCCGTAGACCGGGTGCGCAACCTTGCGCTCCACCAGCACGACGACCGTCTTGTCGCCCTTGTCGGACACGCAGGTGCCCTGCAAAACGCGCTTCGGCATTTCTTATGCTCCCGCCTGCTGCGCAGCGGCCTTGCGGGCCGATTGCAGCGTCTTGATGCGGGCGATGGTGCGGCGCACTTCGCGCACCCGGCCCGGCTTTTCCAGCTGGCCGGTGGCCGCCTGGAACCGCAGGTTGAACTGTTCGCGCTTCAGCTCCGAAAGCTGGGTGGCGAGTTGATCGTCGGTCGCGACCTTCAGATCGGCAAATTTGTTGGCCATGGCCTCAGTCCTGTGTCGTCGGTTCGCCGAGACGAACCACCATTTTCACCTTGATCGGCAGCTTGGCGGCGGCGCGTTCGAAGGCGCCGGCGGCCACGTCGTGCGGCACGCCGTCAAGTTCGAACATCACGCGGCCGGGCTTGACGCGGGCCACCCAATATTCCGGCGAACCCTTGCC
>JALOSK010000324.1 GCA_025458465.1 Sandarakinorhabdus sp.
GTGAGTTCGCGCAACGGCGGCTGCAGCGTGACCTGCACCTCGGCAGCGCGCTGTTCCAGCGAATCGAAGGCTGGTGGCGCGGCAGGCGGTGGCGGTGCCGCAACGCGGCTGCCGGTCACCTTGATCTGCCGGGCGTCCACATCGGTGGCGGGGGCTGATCCGCCATAGCTGGGCCAGCCAGCAAGCACTTCGGTTTCGCACACGCTGCCGGTGGGATCGATGATCTTCACCATGCCAAGGCGCGCGCCAGCCGCAGCGGTTGCCAGCCGGGCGCGGCGGGCGGCATCCTTCACGGCGGCCTCATACAGGCCGGTTTTCAGCTCGTTGTCCGGCTGCAGGCTGAAATTGGGCCGGTCGATGGCCGAAGGCTGCGCTGCCACGGCCAAGCGATAAGCCCGTTCCAGAACCTCCATGTCGCGCACCTCGATCGACAGGATGGAGGTCACCTCATAGGCATCGATGCGGTCGGCGCGCTGGTTGTCCACCAGCGTGCCATCCTTCTGACGATACTGGTCATACAGCGGCCGCGTCATCAGGCTGGTGGTCAGCCGCACCCGTTCCCTGCCCAGCGCGGCCAGCGCTGCATCCAGCGCCCGCGCCTTGGCCGTGGCCCCAGCCGTCGCCGCGGCGGCCGTCTTTTCCACCACCGAAAAGCGCACGGCAAACTGGGCCCGGTTGGCCGGCACCTCGGTGCGGACATGGCCCATGGCGGCAATCACCGGATCCTTCATCCACCACGGCGCCGGGATGAAGGGCTGGCCGATGGTGGCGGGCGGGGTTTGCGCCAGTGCGGGGGCGGCGATCAAGGCGGCAAGGAGAAGTGTTGGTTTCATGGGCGCCATGATGGGGCGGGGATCGTTGCGGTTTGATGAATGGGGGTGTTGGGGTTCGCCCGTTCAAACCGCTCACCCTGAGCTTGTCGAAGGGTCGTGGGAACCGGAGGCCCAACTGCGCGGGCACGGCCGGCGGCTGAGCCGCCGAGTCCGTTTGGAGTGTTGAAGAGAGGAAGGAAGAGCGTGGCAGAGCCACGCCGTCAGACGACACAGAAAAGGCGGCCTGAGAGCCGCCTTTTCGGTCGCTGGCCGATCTTGCCGGAGTCGGTGGATAATGCTGCGCACTATCCACTCGCCCGGCTGCGATTACCGCGGCGCCATCCGGATGGCCCCATCCAGCCGCACATCCTCGCCGTTGAAGTAGCTGTTGCGGCACATCTCGACGGCCAGCGACGCATATTCCTCCGGGTTGCCCAGGCGCTTCGGGAACGGCACCTGGGCGCCCAGCGCGTCCTTCACCGGCTGCGGTGCGCCCTGCAGCAGCGGCGTGTTGAAGATGCCGGGCAGGATGGTGTTGACGCGGATGCCTTCGCTGGAAAGGTCGCGCGCGATCGGCAGGGTCATCCCCACCACGCCGCCCTTCGATGCCGAATAGGCCGCCTGGCCGATCTGGCCGTCTTCGGCCGCCACGCTGGCGGTGTTGACGATGGCGCCGCGCTCACCGTCTTCCATCGGCGGCAGGGTCAGCATGCCGGCGGCCGACTTGGCAATGCAGCGGAAGGTGCCAACCAGGTTGATCTGGATGATGCGATCGAACGCATCCAGCGGGAAATGCTTGATGCTGCCATCTTCCTTGGAACGGCTGGCCGTCTTGATCGCGTTGCCGGTGCCAGCGCAGTTGATCAGGATGCGTTCCTGGCCGATGGCGGCGCGCGCCTTGGCAAAGCCGGCATCCACCGAGGCTTCGTCGGTCACGTTCACATTGCAGAACACGCCGCCGATTTCGGCCGCCATGGCCTCACCCTTCTCGGCGTTCATGTCGAAGATGGCGACCTTGACGCCGTGGCTGGCGAGCAGGCGCGCGGTGGCGGCCCCCAGACCGGACGCGCCGCCGGTGACGACGGCCGAACAACCTTCAAGCTTCATGGCATTTCTCCCCTCAGGATGATGATGGCCGGTTATGGGCAGCCATGGCATTTCTCCCCTCAGGATGATGATGGCCGGTTATGGGCAGCAGCACTGGCCCGGCGCAACCTTTCCAAAGCGTCAGCCTGCCTGCCCACCCTGGCGCCGCAGTTGCGCCTCGCGCACCGCCAGATAGATGGTGGAGCCAAGGATCAGCGCGCCGCCGGCCAGCGTCATCGCGTCATACGTCTCTTCGAACAGGCCGATGCCGGCGGCCGTCACCAGGCCGAAGCGCACGAAATCCAGCGGCAGCACGGCCGAGGCTTCGGACAGCGAGAAGGCCCGCGTGAGGAGAAGGCCCGCGTGAGGGTGAGCTGGCCGATGGCCGCGGCAGCGCCGATGGCGGCCAGCAGCGGCCACACGGCCACTGGCGGCATGGTCCACACGATCAGCGCCACGAACAGGCTGGGAATGGTGGTCAGGATGAAGGTCCAGGCCGCCACGGCGCGGGCATCGTCCACCCCCACCAGGCTGCGCATGGCAACGATGGAATAGCCGGTGGTGATGGCCGCAATGATGGCGGCCATGATGCCCGGCGTCAGCGGCACGGCGCCCGGCCGCAGCACCAGCAGCATGCCAAGAAACCCCACGCCCAGCGCCGCGATGCGCCGGGCCCGGATGCGTTCGCCCAGCATCACGACGGCCCCCAGCGTGCCGAACAGCGGCGCCGTGTAGTTGATGGCCAGCACATCGGCCAATGGCGCGTTGGCCACCGCATAGAAGGTGCCCATGGTGGCGACGAATCCCGACGTGGCGCGCCCCAGGTGCAGGCGCATCCTGTCCCGGCGCATCAGGCCTGGATTGCCCAGCATCATCGGCAACAGGAAGATCAGCCCGAGGAAATTGCGGAAGAAGACGATCTCGAAACTGTGCAGGTGGCGCGCCGCATAACGGATCATCACCCACATCGAGGCAAAGGCGACGCAGGAGACGATGAACCAGAAGGGACCAGAGCGGGCGAGACGCTGCACGCCCGCCGGGTTACGCCTTTGGAGGGCGGCTGGAAAGCCTCAGCCGCGAGGGCTCAACCGTCGAGCAGGCGGGCCAGCGTGGCGACATCGCTGTCGATCTCGCGGTCTTCGGCGCGCAACTGCTCCACCTTCTTCACGGCGTGCATCACCGTGGTGTGATCGCGCTTGCCGAAGCGACGGCCGATTTCCGGCAGGGAACGCGGCGTCATCTTCTTGGCCAGATACATGGCAATCTGGCGCGGGCGGGCGACTTCGCGGGCGCGGCGCTCCGACAGGAGGTCGGCAACCTTGAGGCCGTAATAATCGGCAACCTTGCGCTGGATCTCGTCGATGGTCAGCTTCTTTTCCTGCGCCCGCAGGATGTCAGCCAGCGTCTCGCGGGTGAATTCCAGCGTGATCGGCTTGTTCACCAGCAGCGCAAAGGCGGTGACGCGATTGAGAGCGCCTTCCAGTTCGCGCACGTTGGTGGTGATCTTGCGAGCCAGAAACTCGATCACGTCATCGGGCACGGCCACGCGCCGGGCGAGGCCGGCCACCTTGGCGTGCAGGATGTTGTAGCGCAGTTCGTAATCGGCCGGGTTGATATCGGCGACGAGGCCCCAGGCCATGCGCGACAGGATGCGATCCTGAATGCCTTCCAGATTCTGGGGTGAACGATCGGCGGTGATCACCAGTCGTTTGCCGGCGCCGATGATCTCGTTCATCGTGTGGAAGAATTCTTCCTGCGTCGAATCCTTGCCGGCGATGAACTGGACATCGTCGATCATCAGCAGATCAACGGACCGCAGGCGCTGCTTGAAGCTGATCGTGTCCTTGGCGCGCAGGGCGGCGAGGAATTCCACCATGAATTTCTCGGCGGAAAGATAGGCAACGCGCGATTCGGGGTGGCGGGCCAGATAGGCATTGCCGATGGCGTGCATCAGGTGCGTCTTGCCCAGCCCGGTGGTGCCATGCAGGAACAGCGGGTTGAAGCCCGGCGCGCCGGGCTCGGCCATGGCCAGCGCCGCGTTGTAGGCAAGCTCGTTGGACTTGCCGACAATGAAGTTTTCAAAGCTGTAGCGGGCATCGACCGGCAGCGGCTGGCTGGCGGCGGCCGGCTGTGCCGCCTTGCCCACCGGCGGCGACGGCGGCGCAGCGCCGGCCTGGACCAGCACGCGGCGCACACCGGGACGATGCTGCAGCCAATGCCGCCGCAGCACGTCGGCATAATGGCTGTTCACCCAATCGGCGATGAAGGCGGAAGGCGCCAGCAGGCGCACTGTCTCGCCATCGCAGCCGGCCAAGGCCAGTGGCGCCAGCCAGGATTCGAAGCTGCGGTCGCCGGCATCCTGCTTCAACGCCGGACGCACCCGATTCCAGATGGCCTGATCGGCGTCCGACACGTCCTGCAGGGCTGGTTGATGTTGCGTTGGGATGACAGATGCAAAAGCCGTCGACACGCACTCCGCCCTTCCGCCGCCCCCGGCACAGACACGGCCAGCGTGCGAATGCACGGTGGCCAGACCCCGAAAATCGATGCAAACCAGCCCCGTCAAAAACGGGCGCAGTCGTCTTGTCCGCGCCTCCCACCGGGCCCGGCCTGCATCGCGTGATATCGATTGGGCCCGTTGGCGTTCATCACGCCGGTCGACCCAAACCGGAGGCCAGATAAGCAATGCAGGTGTGCACGGGCAAGCGCGCAAATTGGGTCCACGGCCAAATAAAAAGGTTGACACGTCTGTGGCGGCGCCACCGTGGGCCGGCAAGCAAGCCGCTGGAATATCAATACGAATCGGAAATCACCGGCCGATTCCCATCGGCAGGAACGCCGTGCAAGTCCTTGGATTTTTGTGTCAAAGCGATGACGCTTTGATGAACGCGGTTCCGGCGGCGGGCCGGCAGCAAAAGGGCAGCAATGCTGACAGCAATTATACGTAGCTGCCGAGCGTTCTGCATCTGATCCGGCAGGCGCC
>JALOSK010000325.1 GCA_025458465.1 Sandarakinorhabdus sp.
AGCGCAGTGGCGCGCCCGAACGGCAATGGGCGCAGATGCCCGATGTGCCGCCGCCCGATGCCTGCCGCGACATGCCGATCCGCTGGGTGCGCCACCCCGATGATCTGAACAGCCATTTCATCCGCCGCATCGCCACCGGCCATTTCGGCAGCGAACGCGGCGAAGCACCGCCATCGCCCGACGGCATCGGCCGGCTGTGGGTGCGCCCTGTTGATCCGGCAACGCCCATCGACCGGTTGACCCTGGCGGTGATGGCCGATTTCCTGCCCAGCGCGGTGGGCAATGCGCTGGGCGCCAATGCCGGCGGCAACAGCCTTGACAACACCATCCGCTTCACACGGCTGGTGGCCACCGATTGGGTGCTGGCCGACATGCGCATCCACGCGGTGGAAGCCGGCTTTGCCCACGGCCGCGTGCATCTGTTTGCCCAGTGCGGCACGCTGATGGCCACGGCCAGCCAGAGCATGATCGTGCGGCTGCGCTGAACCGAACGGCACTGCGGGCGACAAAGCTGGCAGGTTGAGCAGGCGGCAAAGCTGGCCTAGCCTTTGCCGCCATGAACCACGCGATCCTTGCCGTGCTGCTGGCAGCCACCGCCCCGCCGGTTGTTGCGCAAGGCGCGGCCCCCCAGCCAAACGCAGCCGCCCGCGCCGACAATGCGGCGCTGGTCGCCACGCTTGATTGGGCCGATGATGCGGATTTTGCCTTTGCCGACCGCGGCTTTCTGGGCAGCATCCCCGATGGCAAGATCCGCGACGCAGCCGGGCGCACGCTGCGCGATCTCAATGATGAAGCCCAGTTCAGCGGGGCGGCGCCAGCCACGGTCAACCCCAGCCTGTGGCGCAACGCCAGCCTGCTTGCCCGCCACGGCCTGTTCGAAGTGGCCGACGGCCTGTGGCAGGTGCGCGGGTTTGACCTGTCGAACATGACCGTGATCCGCGGGCAGACCGGCTGGATCCTCATCGATCCGCTGACAACGGTGGAAGCCGCCCGCGCCGCGCTGGCGCTGGTCAACCGTATCCTGGGTGAACGGCCGGTGGTGGCGGTGATCTACACCCACAGCCATGCCGATCATTTCGGCGGTGTTGCCGGGGTGACCAGCGCGGCCGATGTGCAGGCCGGCCGCACCCGCATCATCGCCCCCGACGGATTCATGGAACACGCGGTGGCCGAAAACATCATCGCCGGGCCAGCGATGCTGCGCCGTGCATCATATATGTTCGGCACGCTGCTGCCGCGCGGCGCCACCGGCCATGTATCGTCCGGGTTGGGGCCGATGGGCACGCCCGGCGCCATCAGCCTGATCCCGCCCACCGACAGCATCACCCGCACCGGCGAGACACGCACCATCGACGGCGTGGCAATCGAATTCCAGTTGACCCCCGGCACCGAGGCACCGGCGGAAATGAACCTGTATCTGCCGGCGCTGCGGGCCCTGTGCCTTGCCGAAAATGCCAACGCCGCCATGCACAACCTGCTCACGCCGCGCGGTGCGCTGGTGCGCGATGCGATGCTGTGGGCGCGTTATCTGCTGGATGCGCGGCGGCGCTGGGGCGGGCAGGCCGATGTGGTGTTCACCAGCCATTTCTGGCCGCGCTGGGGCCGGGCGGTGATCGATGATTATCTGCTGCGCCACGCCCAGGCCTATGCGTTCGTGCACAACGAAAGCGTGCGGCTGATGAACCAGGGCCTGAATGCCGTGGAAATCGGCGAGGCGATCCGGTTGCCGCCGCCGCTGGCCCGCGCCTGGTTCAACCGGCCCAATTACGGCAGCCTGAAATTCAACGCGCGCGCCGTCTACCAGCGCTATCTGGGGGCGTTCGATGGCGATCCGGCCAATCTTGATCCGCTGCCGCGCGCCGAACTGGCCCCGCGGCTGCTGGCCCAGATGGGCGGCGCGAAACGGGTGCTGGCCGCCGGCCGGGCCGCAGCGGCCAAGGGCGATGACCGCTGGGCGGCCACCCTGCTTTCCACGCTGGTGCGCGCCGCGCCCGACACCCCGGGCGCCAAGGCCGCGCTGGCCGGTGTCTATCGGCAATTGGCATGGCGGGCCGAAACCGCCCCCTGGCGCGATTTCTACCTGACAGGCGCGCAGGAACTGGAACAGGGCATCAGGCCGGCCAGTGGCGCCAATGCGGCCGGCATTTCGGCCAATCTGTCGGTTGCCAACCTGCTTGACACGCTGGCCGTGCGGGTGGTGCCCGACCGGGCAATCGCACCGATGACCATCGCCTTTGAAATCCCCGACAGCGGCGAACGCCACCTGGTCAGCATCGGCAACGGCGTGATGCTGCACGAACAAGGGGTGGGCGACCCGGCCCAGGCCACGCTGGTGGTGCCGCGCCGCGCGCTGATCGGATTGGTTGGCGGCGCGGTGAAAGCGCCCGATCTGATGGCGTCGGGCCAACTCAGCTTCAGCGGCGATCCGATGGTGCTGCAGCGCTTCATGGGCCTGTTCCAGCCGCCGCGGGCGGATTTTCCGCTGGTTGCGCCCTGACCGCACCGCCGAGTCGTGCCCCCGGGGCCACACCAGGCTGGTGCGGCAAAGCGTCTCTTGCCCTCAACTGCCTGAAACGGCGGCGGGCGCTCCGGCCCGGCGTGTCAACATTCCGACGCATCGGCCATTGCGGGATCGCCCGGCCTGTGGTTACGTCCCTGCCGAATGTCGGAGGGAACACGGCCGACGGTCGCGATCATAACCGGGGAACCCTG
>JALOSK010000326.1 GCA_025458465.1 Sandarakinorhabdus sp.
GGACGATGGAGATGGGCGATGGCTCTCGATCTTCGCATGATCCCATGTGCGCTCCTGCTGCTGGCGGGCGCGGCGCGGGCTGAACAACCCGCGCCGGGCGTTGCCGCCAGCCTGCCGCCACCGGTCGAGACCCCCGCCGCTGGCACCCGTTCGGGTGAAAATGCCGTCCGCGCCGCCGGCGATGCCTTTGGCACGGTGATCGGCCGCGAGGAAATCGGCCTGTACAGCGCCGATGACATCCGTGGCTTTTCCCCGGTGGTGGCCGGCAATGTGCGCATCGAGGGCCTGTATTTCGATCCGGTGATCTTTCCGTCAGACCGGATCAGCGGCGCCACCAGCATCCGCGTCGGCCCATCGGCGCTGGGCAGCCCGTTTCCGGCGCCCACCGGCATCGTTGATCTGGGCTTGCGCGTGCCGGGCAGCGAAGCTGCGGCTTCGGCGCTGATGAGCGTGGACAGTTTCGGCAGCCATGTTGCCGAGCTGGATGTGGCACTGCCGCTGTCTGACCGCTTCAGCCTGGGCCTTGGCGGCATGATCAGCCGCGAACGCTTCATCACCGCCGCCCACGACAACAAATATGAAGCCGCCGCCATCGCCCGCTGGCAGGTGAGCGATGCCTTGCGGCTGGTGCCCTTCTTCAGCTTCACGGTCACACCGCGCGATGATGTGCCGCCGCTGTTCGTACCGACGGGCGATGTGCTGCCGCCCGATCCGCCGCGCCGGGTGTTCGTGGGGCCGCGCTGGGCCCGCCAGCGCGACAGCGAGGTGAACGCCGGGCTGGTGGCCGATTGGACGATCGCCAGCGGCTGGGCGCTGAAGGCCGGGTTGTTCCGTTCGTCGGTGGTGCTGCCCACCGCCTTTTCCAACCTGCTGGAGGATGTGCAATCCGATGGCAGCGCCCGCCAGCGCATCGTGGCCGATCCGCGCCTGTTCTTCGTGTCGAACAGCGGCGAGGCGCGGCTGACCCACACCATATCCGACGGCCCGCGCAGCCATCGCGTCCACCTGGCCGTGCGTGGCCGCAAGGCCTTCCGCCGCTTTGGCGGCAGCGACGAGATCGACCTGGGCCCCACCACCATGGCCCGGCCCGGCACCGCGCCGCTGCCGGCGTTCACCTTCACCGAACAGCAGCAGGATCGGGTGACCCAGATCACCGGCGCCATCGGTTATGAAGGCGCGTTGCAGGGTGTCGGCTCGCTGGCGCTGGGCCTGCAGAAAAGCGATTATGCCAAGCGCATCGGCCTGCCCGGCTTCAAGCAGGCCATCGATGCCACGCCCTGGCTGGGCAACATCAATGCCGCCATCAGCCGCACCGAAGTGTATGGCGGCTGGGTGACAGGCCTGGAAGAAAGCGGCATCGCTCCCGATATCGCGACCAACCGCAACGAAGCGCTGCCGGCGATCATCACGCGGCAAGTGGACGTGGGCGTGCGCCAGACCATGGGTGAACTCACGCTGGTTGCCGGCGCCTTCCAGCTCACCAAGCCGTATTTCAATCTCGATGCCGCCGGCCGCTTCGGCCCGCTCGGCACGGTGGCCAGCCGTGGACTGGAATTCAGCCTTGCCGGCCCGATCACGCCAGCGCTGGCGCTGGTCGGCGGCGGCGTGTTGAGCTGGCCGCGCGTGTCTGGCGAGGCGGTGGCACTGGGGGTGGCCGGCCCGCTGCCGGTGGGGGCGGTTCGGCGGCGCGTGAACCTGTCGCTGGATTGGCGCCCGCCGTTCGCGCCCGGCCTGTCCTTCGATCTGGGCGTGTTCGCCAACAGCAGCACCGTTGCCACGGTGAACAATGCCGTGCACATCCCGGCCCAGACCTTCATCGACATCGGCGCGCGTTATGCCTTCCGCCTTGCCGGGCGCGATGCCGTGCTGCGAGCCCAGATCTTCAACCTCGGCGGCGTGAACGGCCTCTTCCTCGACGGCGCCGGGGTGTATGGCATGAACGACGGGCGGGTGGCCCAAATCTATCTGACCGTGGATTTCTGACCGTTCGCCTACGCGCTTTAACGCTGGACAGGATTGGACCGTCTGGCCATGGAACATGGCCATGACGGGGAGACGCAAGATCGTGCCGGCGCTCGGGCTCGCGGCGCTGCTGGCCAGCGTGCCGGTGGCAGCGCAGCAATTGCCGCCGCCGCCCAACGACAGCCTGCCGCCGCCGGCGCCGCTGCCGCCCAGCGATGAACCGGATCTGACACCGCCAGCCGACACGGTGGCCGCCACCGGCAGCCGATCGGCCGAAAATGCCGTGCGTCAGGCCGGGGATGCCTTCGGCACCTCCATCGGCCGCGAAGCATCTGGCCTGTACAACCGCGATCGGGTGCGCGGCTTTTCCCCCATCGTTGCCGGCAATGTGCGCATCGACGGCCTCTATTTCGATCCCGTGGCCATCCCGTCCAGCCGGCTGGTGCGCGCCACCACCATCCGCGTTGGCCCATCGGCACTGGGCAGCCCCTTTCCCGCCCCCACCGGCATCGTCGATTTCGGGTTCCGCCGCCCCGGCAACCAGGCGGCGGCAAGCCTGCTGATCGGCTATAACAGCTGGAACACGCCCACCGCCGAAATCGATGCCAGCCTGCCGGTTTCCGATACGTTCAGCCTGGGCGTGGGCGCCGGCATCCAGCTGGAAAACGGCTTCAATTCCACCCGCGATCACAGCGGCGAAGGCACGCTCATCGCATCATGGACGCCCTCGGCCGGCACCAGCTTCGTGCCTTTCCTGTCGGTGCGGCGGACGTGGATCGACGATCATGGCCCCACGGCGGTCCCGGCTGGCAGTGTCCTGCCGCCACGGCTGCCGCTGCGCCAGTTCTTCGGGCCCTGGTGGTCGCGCGGCAACGATGTGGAACTGAACGCCGGCCTGCTTGGCGATGTGCGGCTTTCCGAAGGCTGGCTGCTGCGCGCCGGCCTGTTCCGGTCGCAGCGCGCCGTGCGCAGCAATTTCGCCAACGTTCAGCGGGACGTGCAGCCCGATGGCAGTGCCGAACAGCGGATCGCGGCCGATCCGCCACTGTTCTTCGCATCCACCAGTGGCGAGGTGCGCCTGACCCGCCAGATCGAGGATGGCCCGCGCCACCACCAGGTGCATCTGGCAGCACGCGGCCGGCAGGCCTATCGCCGCTTCGATGGATCGGTGAATATCGCCCCCGTCCCGGTCAACGTGCTCGGCGTCTCGCCTGATCGGCCGCTGCCAGATCTGCAGTTCGGCCCACAGCAGGACGATGATGTGCAGCAATGGACCGGCGGCATCGCCTATGAAGGCCGCTGGGACGGCGTGGGTGAACTTTCGGTGGGCCTGCAGGGCACCGATTACAAGAAGCGCATCGGCCTGCCCGGCGCGCAGAGCGCCATCGACGCCCGCCTGCTGCTGTGGAACATCACCGCCGCCGCGCAGGTGGCGCCCGGCCTTTCGGTTTACGGCGGCGCCGTGACCGGCCTGGAGGAATCGGGCGTCGCGCCCAATTTTGCCGCCAACCGCAACGAAGCGCTGCCCGCCATCCAGACCCGCCAGTTCGATGCCGGCGTGCGCGTCGCGCTGGGCGGGGACATGCGGCTGGTCGCCGGCCTGTTCCAGGTGTCAAAGCCCTATTTCAACCTCGATGCCGCCGGGCGCTTCGATGTGCTGGGCGATGTGATCAACCGCGGCCTTGAAGCCAGCATCGCCGGGCCGATCACGCCGGAACTTTCCATCATCGCCGGCGCCAGCCTGCTATGGCCGCGCGTCACCGGCGAGGCGGTGGAACAGGGCCGCATCGGCGCCCGCCCGGTGGGCGCCATCGGGGAACGTGTGGAACTTGCCGCCGATTGGCGCCCGGGCTTCGCGCCGGGGCTCAGCCTTGATGTGCGCATGTCCTACCGCTCGCCGGAAACCGCCACGGTGGACAATCTGGTGGCGGTGCCGGTGCG
>JALOSK010000327.1 GCA_025458465.1 Sandarakinorhabdus sp.
CGCGCCGCCCTGCCAATACGGGCCAGCCCGGACACGCAGCGCGTGTTCGGGCAGGCCTGCAATGTTCTTGAAGTGGCGGAGTCGGAGGGATTCGAACCCTCGGATCCGGTTACCCAGATCGGCAGTTTAGCAAACTACTGGTTTCAGCCACTCACCCACGACTCCGAGCGAGGGTGCGGCTATAGCCATGCGCACCCGCCCTTGGCAACAGCTTTACCGCCCCACCGCCAGATAGGCGAAACCGTGGCGGGCCATTTCGGCCGGACGATAGATGTTCCGGAGATCGGCGATGGCCGGCGTCTTCATCAGGTTCTTGATGCGCGCCAGATCCAGCGCGCGGAAGGCTTCCCATTCGGTCACGATGGCGGCCACGTCGGCACCTTCGAAGGCGTCATAGGGCGTATCGAAATATGCCACGTCCTTCAGCACCAGTTGTGCCTGTTCGGTGCCTTCGGGATCGTGGGCGCGGATGGTGGCGCCGGCCTTCTGCAGTTCATCGATGATGGCGATGGAGGGCGCATCGCGCATGTCGTCGGTGTTGGGCTTGAAGGTGAGGCCGATGATGGCCACCGTCTTGCCCGCCACGCTGCCACCGGCCAGCGTGATGACCTTCTGGGCCATCCGCCGCTTGCGTTCCTCGTTCACGGCGGCCACCGTTTCGACGATGCGCACCGGCGAATGATACTCCTGCGCCGTCTTGATCAGCGCCAGCGTGTCCTTGGGGAAGCAACTGCCGCCATAGCCGGGGCCAGCGTTGAGGAATTTCGAGCCGATGCGGCCATCCATGCCGATGCCGCGCGCCACGTCCTGCACGTTGCCGCCCACGGCCTCGCACAGATCGGCCATTTCGTTGATGAAGGTGATCTTGGTGGCGAGGAAGGCGTTGGCGGCATATTTCGTCACCTCCGCCGAGCGCCGGCCCATGAACAGCACCGGCGACTGGTTGAGGAACAGCGGGCGATAAAGCTCGTTCATCACGGCGCGGGCGCGATCATCCTCCGTGCCCACCACGATGCGATCGGGCCGCTTGAAATCGCCGATGGCGGCGCCTTCGCGCAGGAATTCGGGGTTGGAAACCACCGCGAAATCGGCATCCGGGCGTTCTTCGCGGATGATGCGCTCCACCTCGTCGCCGGTGCCCACCGGCACGGTCGACTTGTTGACGACGACCACATACCCCTTGATCGCCTGCGCGATCTCGCGCGCGGCGGCATAGACGTAACTCAGATCGGCATGGCCATCGCCGCGCCGCGACGGCGTGCCCACGGCGATGAACACGGCTTCGGCGCCTTCGATGCCGGCTGCCAGATCGGTGGTGAACATCAGCCGCCCGGCCTTGACGTTGCTGGCCACCAGCTGATCCAGGCCCGGTTCATAGATGGGCATGATGCCCTGTTCCAGGCGGTCGATCTTGGAAGCGTCCTTGTCGACACACACGACAGTGTGACCGAAATCGGCAAAACAGGCACCGGACACCAGCCCCACATAGCCGGACCCGATCATGGCGATACGCATCGATATGCTTTCCGTGAAAAACCGTCAGAACGGCGCTGCGGCTAGCACAGGCCGGCCGGCGGCGCTAGGACAAGCGGCCTCGGGGCGCCCGATCTGAAGCGGGTCAGGCAGCGTTCAGGCTGGTGGCGCCAGTTGATGGGGCGCCACCTGACGGGAAAGAAGCGAGGGAAGCAGGAGTGATGATGCAGATGAACCGCCTTGGCATGACAGGCCTGATGCTGCTGGCGGCTGCCTTGCCCGCTGCTGTCCCCGCCGCCGCGCAGGAGGTGCGCACCGTTCCGGTGCCGGCCGCGGGCAGCACGCCGCCGCCTGAGCCGCCGCCCGTTCCGGTGACGGCGCCCGCCCCTGCGCCCGCCCCCGCCCCGGCGCCTCCCCAGACCGCGCCGGCCGAAACCGCGCCGGCAGCCCCCGCGTCCGCGCCAGCCGGCCAGCCGGCGCAGGCCGGCGCCACCTTCCAGGAGGGCGACGTGCTGACCGCGGCGGAGGACGTGTTTGGCCGTGGTGCGGAGGGCCTGGCCGACATCATCCGCAAGACCTTCAAGGATCGCGGCGAGCCCAACGGCTACATCGTTGGCCGCGAAGCCGGCGGCGCCTTCATCGTTGGCGTGCGCTATGGTTCGGGCACGCTGTTCCACAAGGTGGAAGGCGAGAAGAAAGTCCACTGGACCGGGCCATCGGTGGGCTTCGACATCGGCGGAGACGGTTCGAAGGTGTTCGCCCTCGTCTACAATCTGAACGACACCGAGGACCTGTATCGCCGCTACCCGGCTGCCGAGGGCAAGGCCTATCTGATCGGCGGCTTCACGGCCAATTATCTGCAGCGCGACAAGGTGGTGATCGTGCCAATCAAGCTGGGCGTCGGCTGGCGGCTGGGTCTCAATGCCGGCTACATGAAATTCAGCAAGAAGGGCAAGCTGCTGCCCTTCTGAACCGCCTCAGTGGAAGATGCCGACGGCCAGTTCGGCCCAGATCAGCAGCAGCGCGGCAATCACGGCCACCGGTCGCAGGCGCTGCGGCAGGCTGGCGGCGCCTTCAAGGCCCAGCCCGGTCAAGCCGAACAGCAGTGCCGCCACCACGAAATCGCCGGGGCCCCAGTTCATCTGGCCGGTTGCCGTGCCAATGCCGGCGGCGAGCAGCAGGGCGGCGGCAAGGCCCCAACCGGTCTTGCGGGCGGTGGCGGCCGACCGGTCTTGCGGGCGGTGGCGGCCGTGACGCGAAGAACAGCGGGCGGCATGCAGTGTCCTCTCGCGTGTGATCATGCGCCCGGCTGATCATGCGCCCGGCTGATCATGCGCCCGGCTGATCATGCGCCGGCGCGATCAGGCAATCGCGCCCAGGAGTGGCTCGCCGGCGCCAAGGCGGCGGATATTCTCCACCAGTCGCTGCATGATCGCCTTGTTGATGTCCGGGTTGGACCAGCTGATGTGCGGCGTGATG
>JALOSK010000328.1 GCA_025458465.1 Sandarakinorhabdus sp.
AGATCGAACCGTTCCTGGCGCACGGCCTGTTCCAGCGTGACTCCGCAATCATAGGGAGTCGGCCGGTAACCCGCCTCGGCCAGCGCACGCGCCAGCCGGTCAGCCTCGCCAGGATCGGCATGCAGAAGGCCAATCCTCATATATCAGCAACCCGAAGTCGTTTCTTGGTAGAGACGACTATAACAGTCTCAATTTACAAGAAAAGAGACAAAGATATAGCATATCATGTGCCAAATTTAATCTGTCAAGTGCAAAACAACCATATATTAGCATTTATTGAATTACCCGAATCTTCAAGCTTTGCAGTTGGCGAACCGACCGTGCCGCCCGCATTTCGCCGGGCACCACCAGCCGCAGCGGGCCGCTTTCAGCATCCAGCGGCGCGTTGTCGCAGCGGTTGGCCACGAGGACAGGGCGGTTGCCCAGCCTGGCATCCAGTTCGGCCAGCGTGAAGGCGGCGCTGTACCCATCGGCTGCTTCGGCGACGATGGCGATGCGCAGCGCCGGGCCTCTCAGGGCCTCGCCGCTGGGCAGGCCGGCCGCTGCGGCAAGATCCGCCAGCCAGATCTTGCGCGTGCCGGCGCGGTCCGCCCGGCTTCAGGCCGGCAAGCTAATCGGGTGGGTGGCCATCCGCAACATTGACCGGCAGGCGAATCGCGATAGGGGACGGTGGATGACCCTTGCGCCCGTTCCCATGCCTGCCGGCACCACTGCCCCGATCGAAGCGCCGTTCGATCCGCGCGTGCTGCGCGATGCCTTCGGCTGTTTCGCCACCGGCGTGACGGTGGTGACCAGCCAGACCGCCAATGGAGAGCGCGTGGGGCTGACGGCGAACAGCTTCACCTCCGTCAGCCTTGATCCACCGCTGCTGCTGTTCTGCCCGGCGCAGGGCGCATCGGCACTGCCGGTGCTGCGCGAAACCGGGCGCTTTGCCATCAATATCCTCGATCTTGATGGCCAACCGGTGGCCGACCGCTTCACGCGCCGCGGCATTGATCGTTTTGCCGCGCATGAATGGCGCGAATGGGATGGCGTGCCGGTGCTGGCCGGCGCCAAGGCGGTGTTCGTCTGTGCGCTGCACGCCGATCACGATGGCGGCGCATGGCCGCTACCGGCGGGTGCACGTTGGCTGAATCACGCCCCTCGGACGCGGCCGAAACAGCCGCGCTGGCGAAGGGCGGCCGCACCAGCTTCTTCGGTTATGTGCTGCGGCTGGCGGCGCGCTTCCCCTTCCTGTTCATCGCCGGCCGCCTGTATGGCGCAGAGGCGCTCGGCCGCTTTGCCTATGCCACGATGGTGGTTGAACTTGCCGCGATGCTGGCCACGCTGGGGCTGCGGCGCGGCCTGGCCGAGGACATGGCGCGCCGCCCCGATGATGAGGCCGGCGCGCTGATGGATGCACTGGTGGTGGCCCTGATCGCGTCCCTGCTGGGCGCCGCCGTGCTGGTGCTGCTGCCCGAACTGCTGTTCCCGGCCACCCGCCTGCACCCGCTGGATCGCTGGTTTGCCGCCATCATCCCGTTCATCGCGCTCGCCGATGTCGCGCTGGCGGGGCTGGCCTTCCATCACGATATCGGCGCGCAGGTGCGGGCACGATCGATCATCGAACCCTGGGTGTTGTCGATCGCCGCGCTGGCGCTGGCCTTTACCGCCTGGAAGGGCGACGGCATGCTGATCGCCTATCTGCTGTCGATGGTTGCGGCGTTTTTCGCGGCGATGGCGCCGGCCGTGCGGCGTTTCGGCTGGCCGTCCGGCTGGCGGCCCGATCCGGCGCGCCTGTGGCGGCTGGTGCGCACCAACAGCCCGCTGGCCGGGGCCGATCTGTCGGAATGGGGCGCCCGCCGGCTCGACATCTTCATCCTGGGCCGCTTTGCCAGCGCCGAAGTGGTGGGCATCTATTATGTCGCCCAGCAGATTGCCTCGCTGCCGCAGCGCCTGAAATCCAGTTTCGATCCGATCCTGGGCCCGGTGCTCACCCGCAACCTCGCGGCCGGCAACCTCGCCAAGGCCGCCAGCCACGTTCGCCAGATCAGCTTCTGGGTCGCCGCTGCCCAGCTGGGCGTGGTGCTGGCCTTCGGGTTGGTGGGCAAGGCGGCGATGGGCCTGTTCGGACCGGCCTTTGCCAGCGGCGTGCTGGTATTGGCAGCGTTGTTGACCGTTGAACTGTTCGCCGCGCAGGCGGCGGTTGCCGAAAGCGCGCTGATCTATGTGGCGCGGGGCCGCAATCTGGTGTGGTCGCTGGCCGGCCTTGTCGTTCAGGGCGTGCTGACCCTGATTCTGGTGCCCATGGATGGGCCCTTGGGCGGCGGGGTCGGTGCGGCGCTGGCGCTGGCGATTGCGGCGCTGCTGCAATCGGTGGTGAAATCGCGCCTCTTGCAGGCGCGACTGGGCCAACCCGTGGCGGGCTGGCGGCTTTCGCTCCTCCTGGCCGGGCTGCCGATCATTGGCCTTGGCCTGATCGTCCAGCGCACGCCCGAACCGATCCAGCTCACCATCGGCTTCTTCGGCCTGCTTGGCAGCTATGGCTTCATCATCTGGCGCTTCGGCTTCAAGGGCGCCGATCGCCTGCTGTTCAGCCGCGGCCTCAAGAAGATCGAGACAGAGGCCGCCGAACTGCCGCTTGGCCCCGTGGTGCCCGGCGACCCGCGCTGAATCAAAGCCCCGGCGGCGGCGAACCGAACGCCGTTCCCGAAAACGCCGCCCCCGGTGTGCCAGCCACCGTTGCCGCATAGATCGTCCCGCCCAGCGGCGAGGCGGCGATGAACCAGCCGGCCGCCAGGGCCAGCGGCAGGGCGGAAAGGCCGATGGTCCAGGCCGGATGCCAGCCTTCCCCGGCCCGCCATTCCCGCCACGCCAGCCACGCCGGGAACAGCAGGCCGGGGATGGAGGTGATCTCCATTGCCCATGGGATCAGGAAGGGTGATGGCAGCAGCCGTCCGAAGGCCGGACCCATGATGGTGGCAAGCGCACAGATGTGCAGCCGGCGGTGCCAGCCGGTGTCGCGGCGCAGCGCGATGGCAGAAAGCGCGAGCCCGGCGAACGCCACCAGGCTCAACGGGTTCTGCACCATGAAATATTGCGGCCGGAAGAAGAAGGGCGTGCGCCCCGCTTGCGCCACCGCAATGGTGATCGCCATGCCGGCGGCCACCATCGCCAGGATCCACACCAGGCCCAGCCAACCCAGCCGGCGGTGCCACTGCAATTGCCCGCCGGCCGCCAGCCCCGCCTGCAAGAGGCTGAGGGCGACCCAGCCGAAGAAGATGATCCCATGGATGTGCCAGATCGCCGGCATGGCAAAGCTGGAACGGCCCATTGCGAGGTGAAGGGAAAAGGCCGCCGCGAATATCAGCGCCATCACGCCCGTCACGCGGGCCTGCGCCTTCAGCCAGTCGGGCCGTGCCGTTGCCGTTGCCGCCATTGTCAGTTCTCCCCCCGGTGAACTTTGCAAAGCGTAATCCAGGCCGGCGCCGGCGTCCATCATTTCGCCAGCTAGGCACCCGGCGACTGCTGGGTCAGCCTGCGCGCAACAGAAAAGGGGAGGATGACCATGATCGGCGTGATTGCGACATTGACGATCCAGGACGGCAAGGCCGAGGCGTTCGAGGCGGTGTTCCGCGAATTGAGCG
>JALOSK010000329.1 GCA_025458465.1 Sandarakinorhabdus sp.
CTCCGCCTCGGCGGTGCTGACGTCGGGGCCTTCGGGCACGAAACGATATTCGTGGCCGCTGGTGTCTTCGCGGACCACCAGGCTGATGCGGGTGTCGCCGGCGATGGGCAGGCGGCGGTGCGGCACGCCGGCCCGCGCCACCAGCCCATCCAGCATCGGGCCGGTGACTCCGCCGGCGAGGTAGACCGCCTGCACATCGCCGCCCAGCCGCGCAATCACCCGCGCCACGTTGATCCCGCCGCCGCCCGGATCAAAGCGCTGGCCATGCGTGCGCAGCTTCACCGTGTGCTGCACGGCATCAACGCCGGCCGCGCCATCGATGGCGGGATTGAGGGTGAGGGTGGTGATGCAGGGCATGGCCTGCGCATCCCATCAAGTGGAAGGCAATTCAACCACGGATGTCGAAACTCCGGTGGTGACCCCTACGGGACTCGAACCCGTGTTTTCGCCGTGAAAGGGCGACGTCCTAGACCGCTAGACGAAGGGGCCATCAGCGGGAGGCCCTGTGCGCTTCCCGTCAACAGCGATTTTCACCTTATCCCCGTCAACCTGCAAAGGCAGCGTCGTCCAGTTCCAGTTCCACCGCATTGCCGCCGGTCCAGTCATCACGCTTGACGCGGCCGGCGATGTGGATCGGGCGGCTGCCAGCGCCCTGCAGATGGGCGCCAAGTTCGCTGTCACCCTGCCGCCAGGCCATCGCCTTGATGCGCCCACCATCTGCGCCAGACAATTGCAGGCGCAGGTGATTCTCTCCCACCACGCGGGCATCCACCACGCGGAACGGCCCGGCAGCGATGCGCGGCGATGGCCAGCCCTGGCCATAGGGCCCGCCGGTTTCCAATGTGTCCACCAAGGCCGCATTCAGCCCGCGCGGCGCCACGGCTGCATCGATGGAGAGCGATTTTTCCGCCGTCGCCGCCGCCACCTGCGCTGCCAGACGCTCGTTCAGGAATGCATCCAGCGCGGCAATCCCATCGGCCGCCACCGTGAGCCCCGCTGCCATCGCGTGCCCGCCGCCGGCCATCAACAGGCCGTGATCCTTCGCCGCCAGCACCGCCGCGCCCAGATCGACGCCGGTGATGGAGCGCCCCGAACCCTTGGCGATGCCATCATCCTGCACCGCGATGACGATCGCCGGGCGGCCCAGCTTTTCCTTCAGGCGGCTGGCGACGATGCCGATCACGCCGGGGTGCCAGCCTTCGCCTGAAACAATGGTGCAGCCCGGAGAAGGACAGGCGCTGCCGAGCGCCGCATCCGTCACCGCCTGTTCGATGGCGCGGCGTTCCTGGTTGAGCGCATCAAGCTGCGCGGCGATGCCGGCGGCTTCGGCGGCATCGTGGGTGGTGAGCAGGCGCACGCCCAGATCGGCCTGGCCAACGCGGCCGCCGGCATTCACCCGCGGGCCCAGCGCAAAGCCCAGATCGCGCACCATCGGCGCCCGCGACAGGCGCGCTGCATCGGCCAGCGCCGCCATCCCGATGTTGGCGCGCCCGCGCATCACCTTCAGCCCTTGCGTGACGAACGCCCGATTGAGGCCCCGCAAGGCCGCCACATCAGCCACGGTGCCCAGCGCCACCAGATCGAGCAGATCGATCAGCTTCGGCTCGTCCCGGTGGGCAAACCAGCCCTTTGCGCGCAGCAGGCGATTGAGCGCGACCGCCAGCAGGAAGGCCATGCCAACGGCGGCCAAATGGCCGTGCGTTGCCCCTTCGGCGCTTTCGTCCAGCCGATTGGGGTTCACCAGCGCAATGGCCGGCGGCAGCGCGGTGCCGGCCTTGTGGTGATCCACCACGATCACATCCAGCCCGGCGGCGCGCGCGGCTTCCAGCGCCTCAAACCCTTGCGTGCCGCAATCCACCGTGACGACCAGATCGGCGCCGGCCTGCTTCAACGCCACCAGCGCGCCGGCCGACGGCCCATAGCCTTCCAGCAGGCGATCGGGGATATAATGCCCCACCTTGCCGCCAACGCTGCGCAAGTATCGGATCAGCACGGCGGCGGACGTGGCGCCATCCACATCATAATCGCCATACACCACGATGGCTTCATCACGGGCCAGCGCATCGGCCAGGCGTTCGGCGGCGCGGTCCATATCGGCAAAGACCGACGGATCGGGCAGCCAGTCGCGCAGGGTGGGGGATTTCAGGCGGGCGAAATCCGCGTCCTCCCCGCCGCGCGTGCGGAACAGATGCTTCAACAGCGCATCATCGTCGCCACGGCCATCAAGTCCATCGCCGGGCGGCAGGCCGCCGCGCCAGGCCCAGCGCTGGCCGGTAAGGGAATTCGCGATGCCGAAAACGGGGCGGGGCAGGTCCATGCGCCTGCTTATGCGGGCGGCGCAGGCCGCCGGCAAGCTCAGGCGTTTTTGCTTGCGCCTTTCAGGCGTGGCGGTGCGCCCGATGCTCCCCGCTAACCCAGCGGATGGTGCCGGAACTGGCGCGCATCACAACGCTCTGCGTGGTGATCACGCCGCCCTTCAGCCGCTTCACGCCGTCCAGCATGGAACCATCCGTCACGCCGGTGGCGGCGAAGATGCAATCGCCCTTGGCCATGTCGGTCAGGCCATAGATGCGATCAAGATCCTCGATGCCCCAGCGGCGGGCGCGGCCACGTTCATCCTCGTTGCGGAACAGCAGCTTGCCCTGCATCTGGCCGCCCACGCAGCGCAGCGCAGCGGCGGCCAGCACGCCCTCCGGCGCGCCTCCCGAACCCATGTAAAGATCGATGCCGGTATCGGGATTGGTGGTGGCGATCACGCCGGCCACATCGCCATCGGGGATCAGCATGATGCCGCAGCCGATGCCGCGCAGTTCGGCGATCAGCGCCTCGTGGCGCGGGCGATCCAGCACGCAGACGATGATCTCGTCCGGGCGCACGCCCTTGGCGGCTGCAACGGCTTCCACGTTGGCAGTGGCGCCGCGCGCCAGATCGATGACGCCTTCGGGATAGCCGGGGCCAACGGCAATCTTGTCCATGTACACATCAGGCGCGTTCAAAAGCCCGCCCTGTTCGGCAATCGCCAGCACGGCCAGCGCGTTGGGGCCGGCCTTGGCGGTGATGGTGGTGCCTTCCAGCGGATCGAG
>JALOSK010000052.1 GCA_025458465.1 Sandarakinorhabdus sp.
GTTCGATGATCCGCGCGCCATGGTGCGGCTGGACATGAGCGAGTTCATGGAAAAGCACAGCGTGGCCCGGCTGATCGGCGCGCCTCCCGGCTATGTCGGTTACGAGGAAGGCGGCGTGCTCACCGAAGCCGTCCGCCGCCGGCCCTATCAGGTGGTGCTGTTCGACGAGGTGGAAAAGGCCCACGGCGATGTGTTCAACGTGCTGCTGCAGGTGCTGGACGATGGCCGCCTCACCGACGGCCAGGGCCGCACCGTGGATTTCACCAACACGCTGATCATCCTCACCTCCAACCTTGGCAGCCAGTATATCGCCGCCCTGCCCGACGGCGCCCCGGTGACGGACGCCGAAGGCCCGGTGATGGAGGTGGTGCGCGGGCATTTCCGCCCCGAATTCCTCAACCGGTTGGACGAGATCGTGCTGTTCCAGCGCCTTGGCCAGGATGCCATGGGCCCGATCGTCGATATTCAGGTGAGCCGCGTGCAGGCGCTGCTGAAGGATCGCAAGGTCACGCTGAACCTTACCGATGCTGCCCGGCGCTGGCTGGCGCGCGTGGGTTATGATCCGGTCTATGGCGCCCGCCCGCTGAAGCGCAGCGTGCAAAAGCACCTGCAGGACCCGCTGGCCGAGCTGATCCTTGCGGGGCAAGTGCCCGATGGCAGCACGGTTGACGTGGACGAGGGTGACGGACGGCTGGTGCTGAACCCGGCCTAAAAGCCCGCCACCAGTTGCAGCAGCGCCTGCCGGCCAAATGGCCCGGCGGCGCTGCCGGCATCGCCGGCATTGGCCAGGCTGGCCACCAGGCGGACGCGCTGCGTCAACTGGCGTTCGACGCCGAGATCGATCCAATGCCGTGAGGGCGCGCCGGCCAGCGATGAGCGGTGGCGCCAGCCGGCCTGCACGGCCCACGGCCCGGTTTCCAGCGTCACCCGCGCCAGGCCGGCCAGCCGCGGCACCAGATCGGGTGTGAACCGGGCCACCTGATGCCCGGTTGCCATCAACTGCACGGCCAATTGGGTGCCCGCCCCGAGCCGGCCGCGCCAGTTGGCGGCAACATCAAGCGCCTTCACCTCGCTGGCGGCCGCTGTCTGCCGGCGCCAGTCGAGGGTGAATGCCAGCCCCGGCAGGAAAGCCGGCGTGGCGATCAGGCCAAGGCTGCGGCCGGTGCCGGTGCGACTGGCCAGATCGTCAACACCGCGGGCCATCTGGCCGCGCAGCGCGATGCCGGGAAAGAATTCCCAGCGCCCCCCCGCCTGCCACAGCAGTTCTGACCGGCCGGCCAGCCAAGCCTGGCGCAGCCCCACGGTTGCCACCAGATTTTCGGCGGCCGGCCGATCCTGCAGCAGCGGCACGGCGGCTTCGGCAAACAACTCGCGGGCATGGATGGTCCCGGCCTCCACCCGCAGCCGCCGCGCTTCGGCACCGGCGGCCAGGCTGATCGGTTCAGTGGCGCCGGGCAGCACAAGGCCGGTGGCACCGCTCACAACGGCGCGCGCCTGTGCCAGCCGGCTGCTGCCGTCCGGCTGCTGCTGCCCGCCGCTGGCCACGGCAAGGCGCCATTGCCAGCGCCCGCCGCCAGCAACGCCCAGCGCCAGATCGTGGTGATCGGCCCGTTCGCCGCCGTCCCGCCGCGTCGCCAGCAGCGCCCGGCCCCACAGCTGCGCCGCACCCAGATCCTGCGAAAACCGCCCCGCCAGGTGCCAGCGGCCCTGCCCGCTCGCCGCCAGCCCACCGGCAGCCGGCAGCGCCCCGCCCTGCGTGAAGCCCGCCGCCAGCCAGCCGTTGGCGCCGCCCGCCCGCACATCAAGGCCGGCGATGCCGCGATCCGCCTGCACCCCGGCCATCGACCACAACCGGCCACCGGCGGCAACCGGGGCCAGCGTCAGATCAACCACGCCGGCAAGGGCGCCGCTGCCCTGCGCCGCACCGGCCGGCCCGGCGCTCACCCGCGCGGTGTCGATCAGGGCGATCGGCAACACTGTCAGATCGAACCGCCCACCCGGGCCTGGCGTCAATCGCAGGCCGTCCAGGGTCACCAGCGTGCCCGCCAAGCCGGAAATCGACAGCCCGCGGCCCGCCGGCACCAGCAACGGCCAATCGGCCAGCGCTTCTGTGGGAAGCACCGCGCCGCGCCGCCGCCACGTTTCCGATGGCAAGGCATGTTCGCTCACCACGGCGGGGCGGGCGGTGCTGTCGATCTGGCTGGTGGCCGGCAGGTCCATGGGCAGTGGGGAGCGGACGGCGCCGCTGTCAGCCGTTGTCCGGCGTGTAGCTTGCCACGCTTTCGAACATCGCGGTCAACGCCTGCCGTTCCAGCGCGGACAGTTCCGGCCGCCACACTTCGAACAGCAGGATGGCGCGCGGTGCATCGCTGTCGTTCCAGGCCTCATGCTCGATGCTGTCGTCGAACAGCAACACCTCGCCGGCGCGCACGTGGCGGGTTTCGGCGCCCACGCGCAGCCGGCAGCCATCCGGCACGATCAGCGGCAGGTGGCAGATCAGCCGCGTGTTGAGCATGCCATGGTGCGGCGGAATATGGGTGCGCGGGGCAAGGATGGAAAACAGCGCCATCGGGGCAGTGCCGGCAATCTGCGGCAATGGCGCGCCAGCCAGCGCGGCCATGGTGGCCGGGCAACGGGCGGCGTGATCGGCGATGGGCAGGCCGTTGTGATAAAGATGGAAGGCGCTCCAGCGGGCGTCGTCCAGCAGGGCGTGGCCCTTGTTGGGGCGCGAGGGATCGGCCTGCACATAGGGTGCAAGGCCGGCGCCGCTGGACAACACCGCCTCGGCCTCGGCACGAATGGCCGGCAGCGCCTCGGCAAGCGCGCGCGCCCACGCAAAATCTGCCGGATCATAGAAGGGAACCTGCGGCAGGCGCGGATAATAGAAGCTCGTTGGCTGCTGCAGGTAAGGCTGGCTGCGCCCTGTCACGATCTGCAGCGCTTCGGCAAAGCGCGGGCCGACGACGTCCGGCGCCACCCCTGCATCGGCAAGCGCGCCCATCATGTCGGTCTCGAACCGTTCGAACAGGGCATCACGCGCGGCAGCAGCGCGTTGCAGGCGGGCGACGAGATCGGCAGGCAACTGCCGACCTTCGGCCATGCGCAACGCCCGTTCATACCAGGCGATGGCAGCGCGGTCGTCGCCATCGCGGGCCTGCACATCGCCGGCCATCACCAACGGATAGGGATTGGTGGGATCGGCCTCCAGAACCTTCGCCAGGGCGGCCATCACCGCGGGGCGATCATCCAGCAGCTCGCACGCCTGCGCCAGCCACAGCCAGATCTGCACCGTCGCCCGGCCGCTGGCCGCAATGGTATCAAAGGCCTGGCGCGCCGCCCGGCCATCGCCGCGCTGCAACGCCGCGATGCCGGCCTGCGCCGTGCGTTCCAGCGCCGCTTTCTGGGGATCGTCCATGTCCTTCGTCATAGCCTGCGCCGCCGGTGACGTAACCCCCCAAGTGCCGGCGCAGGCCGCGTATAGGCGTGGCGCTTACTGCCCGCCGGGGCGGGACATGGTGGCATTGTTGAGCTCGCGGGCGAATTGCTGGTTGGTATCCTGCACATATTGCCATTGCTGGCGCGTCAGGCACGTCTTCTTCGCCTTCACCAGGCTGCCGGTCTCGCGTTCGCGCTTGCAGACGATTTCCTGGCTCTTGTCGGCGGGGCCAGCCGCCGTGGGAGGCGCCACCTGGGTGGTCTGGGCGCCCACTGGCGCGGCCAGCAGGGCGGCTGGCATCATAGCGATCAACAGGGCAGCTTGTGCGGTGCGCATCAGAATCTCCCGGAGGCAAGGTCGTTGCAGGGTGGTTGCACTTTCCGGGCGGGCCCGTCAAATGACCATGTGACCACCATCGCTTCCGATCCGGCCTGGCTGGCCCATCGTTATGATCCTGCGCAGGACGCTGTGCACTTCCGCCAGACGCCGCGCGAGGCCCATGGCCGTGCCACCTTCCTGACCGATGAATATCTGGGCGCCGCGTCGCCGACAGTGATGGCGCGGGCGCAAGCGGTGACGCAGGCAGGCCCGCAGGCGCCCCTGCATTTCGTGCTGCACAGCGCGTTCTGCTGTTCCACGCTGCTGGCCCGCGCCTTTGATGCGCCCGGCCTTGCGATGGGTCTGAAGGAGCCGGTGATCCTGAACGATCTGATCGGCTGGCAGCTGCGGGGCGGCGATGGCCGCCAGATTGCCGCCGTTCTGGATGGGGTGCTCACCCTTCTGGCCCGGCCGTTCGCGCCGGGCGAGGCGGTGGTGATCAAGCCCAGCAACGTCGTCAACGCGATGGCGCCGCTGATGCTGCAATTGCGGCCCCAGGCGCGGGCGCTGTTGCTGCACGCGCCCTTGCGGGTCTTTCTGGGATCGGTGGCGCGCAAGGGCATGGACGGCCGCATCTGGGTACGCGAATTGCTGCTGAAGCAATTGCGGCAGGGCCTGCATGTGTTCGGCTTTGCTGGCGAGGATTATCTGGGCCAGACCGATCTGCAGGTGGCCGCCATGGGTTGGCTGGCCCAGCACGCCCTGTTCGCGCGCCTTGCGGCGCAGTTCGGGCCGCAAGTGGCGACGCTGGATTCGGAAACCCTGATGGCCAGGCCCGACAAGGCGATGGCCGCGCTGTGCCGGCTGTTCGGCGTTCCGCTGGATGTGCCGGCGGTGGTGAAGGGGCCAATCTTCTCCAGCCACAGCAAGTTCGGTCAGGCCTTCACGGCCGAAGACCGGGCCGCCGAACGCGCGGCCGAAGCGGCGCACGCCGACGAGATCGAGAAGGTTGCGGTGTGGGCGGAGGCCGTGGCCAAGGCCGCCGGCGTGCCGCTGCACCTGCCCCGCCCCCTGCTGCCCTGAACAACCAAGGGCGGTCAGCCATGCTGCGCCGCCCGTAGCGTTTCGGCCTTCACAACGGAAACAAAAGAAAAGGGCGGGTGTTGCCACCCGCCCTTCCCTTGTGCCCTTGCAGGCGCCCGCCTCAGAAGCGGACGTTGACCTGCATCGTGTAGCGGCGGCCGATCGCGTCGTAGGTCGACGGGAAGGTGTTGCCGCTGTTGAAGGCGGTCGAACCAGCCTGGCCACCAACCAGCGGCGGCTGCTTGTCGAACAGGTTGTTGACCGTCATCAGCACCGTCAGGTTGTCGCTCACGTTGAAGCGGCCCGTCAGGTCGAAGTAGTCGTAGGCAGAGATACGCCGGAACGCCGGGAAGAACGGCGCGCCGTCACCGCCCTGCGCCACCGGCGCAGCATTCAGCGGTTCCTGGATGACGCTGTCGATGTGGCGCCACAGCAGCGACAGATCGAAGGCGTCGAAGCCCAGGGTGGTGCGGACCTGCGACTGCCACTTCGGCTGGATCGAGCCGGTGAACGAGCAGTTCGGGCTGAAGAAGCCAACGCACTCGCGGTTGATCGCGGTCGGGGTGGCCTGGAACTGGGAACGGAAGGTGTAGTTGAAGTTCCCGTTGATGCCCAGGCGAGCGAAGCCGAGATCGGTCGAGTAGGCGACGTTCACGTCCAGACCATCGGTCTTCAGACGGCCCAGGTTCGACAGCGGACGCGGCAGACCGAAGGCTTCACCATCGAACGTACCCGTATCCGGGTTGCGGATGATGGCCAGGCAGGCCGGGTTGGTGGCGCTGGCTGCGGTCAGGTTGGCAAAGCAGGCGTTGATCGAGTCGCCCGGCAGCGGGCTGGTGATCGCGTCACGCACGCCGATGTTGTAGTAGTCGATCGTGATGGCCAGGCCCGGCGCGAACGCCGGCTGGATCACAGCGCCAATCGTCCAGCTGTCCGACTTTTCCGGACGGACGTTCGGGTTGCCGCCGCCGTAGGCAGTGGCCTGACCAGCCGGCGGGTTTCCGGTGGCGCCGTATTGGCCGACGGTCATACCCTGCGCCAGACAGACTGCCCGCAAGTTGGCATTCGCGAGTGCCGGGTTCAGCAGCAGACCGGAAGTCGGATCGACCGAGGCCGGGTCGAGCGTGCCAGCGCACGGATCGGTGCCAAGGTTGGTCAGGCCGCGCGCGACCGGCGAGAAGAGTTCGCCGATGTTCGGGGCGCGGACGGCGCGGCTGTAGTTACCGCGGATCTTGAAGCCCTTGGTGAATTCCCAGGTACCGCCAGCCTTCCAGGTGAAGGCATCGAACGTGGGCTTGCCCGGCGCATTGACTTCATAAGCCGAGTAGCGCGCACCGGCTTCCACGGTCAGGTTTTCGAAGAACGGCTTGCCCTGCAGCAGCGGGGCGATGACTTCGCCGTAGACTTCCTTCACGTTGTACGAGCCATTGACACGCGGGGTCGGACCACCGCCGCCGCCAAGCTGGCCGCGCAGCGAGATGTCGTCGGGGATCACGGCTGCGCCATAATCGCGATATTCGGCACCAACGGCGAAACCGATGGCTTCCGCGTCACCGAAACCGATCCCGAGATCGCCGGACAACAGGGCGCGGACCTGGGTCAGCGACGTGGTGCGACGGGTGGAAGCGTCAGCCTCGATGAACTGGGACATTTCCGGCGTGATGCTGCCGGCCGGACCGAACAGGTTCAGCGGGACGCAGGCCGCGTTGCCGCTGAGGCAGGTGTTCGGGTTGGTGGCGAACACGGCTTCCACGACGCGGTCGTTGATCAGGTAACCGGTGTCACGGGCGATGTTCTCGCTCTCGCCATAGCTGGCCGACACGTCCCAATCGACGGTGTTGGTCAGCTTGCCACGGAAACCGGCCTGATAATCGAACAGGGTCGTGGTGTACTCGCTGTCACGCGTACCGGATTCCACGGTGCGGCGGCTGATCGGCACGCGCACCTGGCGGAAGTTCGGATCGGACGGGTTGACCGCCGTTGCCGCCGCATCGCACTCCGCCTGCGAGAAGCGCGGGGTGTAGGTGATGAGGTTGGTGACCGGATCGCGGGCCGGGGTGGTGTTGAAACCGCAATACTGGTTGCGGATGTTGGCGGGCAGGAACGGGTTGGACAGCGGCAGGTTCACCGTCTGCGCGAACAGGCCCGACGGCGCGATGATGGTGCGCACCGTGTTCTTCGAGAACATCCCGCGGCCATAGACCTCGATGTTGTCGGTGATCTCGTAGTTGGCCTTGGCGAAGATGTTGAAACGCTGGAACGGCGTCTGGAAGATGTTGAACGGGTTGAAGTTGAAATCCTGATAGAACGGCACGGCGGTGGTGCTGTCCGGCGACAACTGCGTGTTGCCGATGTTGGGCACGTTCGGATCGGTGTTCGGCAGGCCGTTCGGCAGCAGCGGACGCATGCCGAACAGGCGCGAGGGCACGCCGGTCGGCGAACCGCCACCCACGCCGCCGCTGAAGCTGGAGATGCCGTCGCGCGAGATCGGACGATCACCCTGGAACACCGGATCGACCTTCTGGTAGCCCAGCGAGATCACCGCGTTGCCCTTGCCGTCGGCAAAGTCGCCGCCGACGGTCAGGTCGGTGCGGAAACGATAGCCGTCACCACGCTCGCTGATGCCGTTGGAGACCTGCAGGTCAACGCCGGTGAAGTTCTTCTTGGTGACGAAGTTGACGACGCCGGTGATGGCATCGGCACCATAGGTGGTCACGGCGGCGCCGGTCAGCGCGTCAACGCGCTCGACGAGGGCCAGCGGGATGTTGTTGAGGTCGACGACGCCGCCGAGGCCGGCCGGCGCGATGCGCTGACCGTCGAGCAGGACGAGGTTGCGGTTCGCGCCGAGGCCGCGAAGGTCGACGAAGCTGGCGCCGCCGTTGCCGTTGTTCACGGCCGAACCGATGTTCGGCACGATACCCGGGATTTCACGCAGCACTTCTTCGGCGACGTTGGCGCCGCGCAGCTGGATGGTTTCGGCGGTGGTCACGGTGACCGGCGACGAGGAAACCAGGTTCGGGTTGCGGATGAGGGTACCGGTGACGACGATTTCCGCGTCAGAGGCTTCGGCTTCGGCGGTGGCCGTCTGCGCGAAGGCCGGGGCCGCCATCATGGCAAGAGCCAGCGTCGCAGCGCTGGACGTCAGCGCAAGCCGCCGGTGCGAATTCTTGAATTGCGTCACGGTGTGTTCCTTCTTCTGACCAATTTCCAGGACATCGCGCAGCGCCAGCAGAACGCCTCCCAGCCTCTCGACCGCGATCCATTCCCCTGACGGCACCACTGCCGGCACGACAGCACAATGCCCAGCCCCTCTCAGGCCTGTGACGCTTCTGTGAAAAGCGCGACCCTGTGTAAAGGCAGCAAACGTGGAAGTGGGCGTTTCCGCCTCCCTGTGTGTCCAATTCGCCACATGCCGGTTCGGACACATCTTGCAAACGTCGGGGCCGCGAGGGCGCAGGCTTCCGGTGCCGGTGGCCGGGCCTTTTCTTTTGGCCCGATGCGATTATGGCTGCGCCATGGACAGTCTGGCCGCCATCGCCGCCTATGCCGCACGGTTCCGCACCGCCGATGGCCAAGCCGTTGCCGAGCCGGTGCGCAGGGCGCGCGCCGCAGCGCTGTCGCCCGACCTGGCGCGGCTGGAGGCAGAGGCCATCCACATCCTGCGCGAGGTGGCGGCGGTGTTCCGCAAACCGGTCATGCTCTATTCGATCGGCAAGGATTCCACCGTCATGCTGCACCTGGCGCTGAAGGCCTTCTGGCCGGCGCGCCTGCCCTTTTCGCTGCTGCACGTGGACAGCCTGTGGGAATTCCGGGCGATGGCCGAATTCCGCGATGCGCTGGTGCGGGCGCTGGGCGTCGATCTGATCGTGCATGTGAACGAAGAGGGCGCCGCGCGCGGGATAGACCCGTTCGTGCATGGTTCCGCGCTGCACACCGAAGTGATGCGCACGGCCGGCCTGTTGCAGGCCCTGACCGCCCATGGCTTTGACGCCGCGATCGGGGGCGGCCGCCGTGACGAGGAGAAATCCCGCGCCAAGGAACGCATCTTCTCGCTGCGCGACGCCCATCATGGCTGGGACCCGCGGCGGCAGCGGCCGGAGTTCTGGCGCAGTTACAACAGCCGGATCGGGCCAGATGAATCGATGCGGGTGTTCCCGCTTTCCAACTGGACCGAGCTCGACGTGTGGCGATACATCGCCGAGGAAGCCATTCCGGTGGTCCCGCTGTATTTCGCGGCGGAGCGGCCCACGGTTGAACGTGACGGCGTGCTGCTGATGGTGGACGATGCGCGCCTGCCCCTTCACCCCGGCGAGGTGCCGCAGCAACGGCGCATCCGGTTCCGCACCCTGGGCTGCTATCCGCTCACCGGCGCGTTTGAATCCGCGGCCGATACGCTGCCGGCGATCGTGGCCGAAATGGCGGGCGTGCGCACATCGGAACGGCAAGGCCGGATCATCGATCACGACGGCGACGGTTCGATGGAGAAGAAGAAGCGGCTGGGGTATTTCTGATGACGCCGCGGGATGCCCAAGACACCAGCCCCGGCCGGCCCGATGGCCTGTTGCGGTTGATCGTGTGCGGATCGGTTGACGACGGCAAGTCCACCCTGATCGGCCGCCTGCTGCACGACAGCAACGCCATCATGGATGACACGCTGGCGGCGCTGGCGCGGGACAGCCGGCGCCATGGCACGACCGGGGATGCGATTGATTTTGCCTTGCTGCTGGATGGCCTGGAGGCCGAGCGCGAGCAGGGCATCACCATCGATGTGGCCTGGCGCTTCTTCTCCACTCCGCGGCGCAAGTTCATCATCGCGGATACGCCCGGCCACGAACATTATACCCGCAACATGGCCACCGGCGCCGCGATGGCCGATGCCGCGATCCTGCTGGTGGATGCGACCAAGGGCCTGCTGCCGCAAACCCGCCGGCATGCGTTCATCGCATCGCTGATGGGCGTGCGGCATATCGTGCTGGCCGTGAACAAGATGGATCTGGCGGGCTTTGCGGAAGATCGTTTCCAGGCCATCGCCACGGCGTTCGCCACGGTATCGGAACGGCTGAGCTTCGACAGCGTCACCGCCATCCCGGTGGCGGCGCGCGAGGGGGCGGGCATCTGCACCCGGGCCGCGCCGCTTGACTGGTATGGCGGCCCCACCCTGATCGAGGCGCTGGAGGGCCTGCCGGTCGCGACGGCCACCGATCATCTGCCGCTGCGGCTGCCCGTGCAGTGGGTGAACCGGCCTGATGCCGGCTTCCGCGGATATGCCGGCACCATCATGGCCGGCCAGGTGCGCGCCGGAGACCGGATTGTCGTTGCGCGCTCTGGCGCGACCAGCACGGTCACGCG
>JALOSK010000053.1 GCA_025458465.1 Sandarakinorhabdus sp.
CCAGGTGGCCGATCGCCTGGCCGCGCTGGGCTATGCCGCGCTCGCCATCGATGTCTATGGCAAGGGCCGGCGCGGTGATCCGGCCGGGGACAACAGCCATCTGATGGGCCCGTGGGTGCAGGATCGCGCTGCGCTGCGCCGCCGCCTGCTGGCGGCCGTGGATGCCGCCGCCGGCATCGCCCAGGTGGATGCGGCCCGCATGGCCATCATCGGCTATTGCTTTGGCGGCCTGTGCGCGCTGGACGTGGCGCGGGCAGGCGACGCGCGCATCAAGGCCGCGGTAAGCTTCCACGGCATCTACACCCCGCCGGGCTTGGGCGAACAGGGCCCGATTTCGGCCAAGGTGCTGGCGCTGCACGGCTGGGAAGACCCGTACACGCCGGTGGCCGATCACAACGCACTGGTACACGCCGGTGGCCGATCACAACGCACTGGCCGCCGAATTGACGGCGGCGGGGGCCGATTGGCAGATCCACGCCTATGGCCACACCTGGCATGCCTTCACCAACGAAGGCGCCAACGCGCCCGGCGCCGCCCTGTACAACGCCGATGCCAACCGCCGTTCGTGGACGGCGATGACCGGCCTGCTGGCAGAGGTGTTCTGAGCCTTTCCCTGCGTCTTGCCCTGCGGGAGCTGCGCGGCGGGCTGGCCGGCCTGCGCATCCTTGCCGTGTGCCTGGTGCTGGGCGTGGCGGCGCTCGCCGGTGTCGGCAGCCTGGCCAGCGCCATCAACGCCGGGCTGGCGGAACGCGGCCAGGAACTGCTGGGCGGCGATGTCGCGGTGCGCCTGTCGGGGAGGTTCGCGACGCCTGATGAAAAGGCCGCCATAACGGTGCTGGGGCCGGTCAATGAAGTCGTGAAGCTGCGCGGCATGGTCTCGCGCAGCGATGGCGGCGATGCCGTGCTGGCCGAAGTGAAGGCAGTGGATGATCGCTGGCCGCTCTATGGCCGGGTCATGCTGTCGGGCGGCGGCCGCATCCGGCCCGGCATGGTAGCGGCGCAGCCGGCGCTGGCCGACAAGCTGGGCCTGAAGCCGGGGATGCGCATCACCCTGGGGCAGGCCAGCTTCACCTATGCCGGCACGCTGCTACAGGAACCGGATCGCGCCGCCGATGGCTTTGGCTTCGGGCCGGGTCTGGTGATCCATCGCGCCGATCTGGAACAGGCCGGCCTGCTGGGCCTGGGCAGCCTGTTCACCGTGGATTATCGCATCCGCCTTGAACCGGGCACCAGCCTGGCGGCGGCGCGCGACAGGCTGGAAGCGGCAGTGAAGGCCGGTGGTGGCCGCGTGCGCGATCGCAACAACGGCGCGCCCGGCACCCGCAATTTCATCACGCAGCTGGGCCAGTTCCTCACGCTGGTGGGCCTTACGGCACTGGTGGTGGCGGGCGTGGGTGTGGCGGGCGGCGTGGCTGCCTACATGGGTGCGCGCACCCGCACCATCGCCACGCTGAAGGTGCTGGGGGCCGATAGCGCCACCATCCGCGCCGTCTATCTTTGGCAATTGGCGCTGGTGTCCGTAGGCGCGGTGCTGCTGGGGCTGGCCATCGGTGCGGCCACACCGGCACTGGTGGGCAAGATCGCCGCCGCCAGCCTGCCGGTTCCGCCTGTGCCAGGGCCGCAGTGGCAGCCGCTGCTGCTGGCGGCCGCCTATGGCCTGCTGGTGGCGCTGGCCTTTGCGCTGTGGCCATTGGGGCAGGGGGCGGCGATGCCGGCCGCCCGCCTGATGCGCAGCCTGACGGAACGGCAAGTGCGGCCCGGCTGGGGCAGCATCGCCTCCATCGCGGCTGCCATCGTCACCGTTCTGGCGCTCACCATCATCATGGCCGATCAACGCCTGTTCGTCGCCGGCTTCCTGGGCGCGGCCGTGGGCCTGATCCTGCTGCTGTGGGCGCTGGCGGCGCTGGTGAAATATCTGGCGGCGCGCGCACCCCGGCCGGCGGGCACGCTGGCGCGGCTGGCGCTGGCCAATCTGCACCGGCCCGGCGCGCCCACCCGCAACCTGATCGTGGCGCTGGGCCTGGGCCTCACGCTGTTCGCCACGCTGGCCAGCATCGAAGGCAATCTGGCCGGCCAGATCAATCGCACCATTCCGGCCAAGGCGCCCAATTTCTTCGTGCTCGACATCCCGAACGAGGCGCGGGACGACTTTGTTCGTGCAGTGGTCGCTGCGTCACCGGGGGCGGCCATCACCACCGTGCCATCCCTGCGCGGGCCGGTGACGGCGGTGAACGGCGTGCCGGCCGAACAGATCAGGGCCGGGCCCGATGCGTGGATCCTGCGCGGTGATCGCGGGCTGTCCTATGCCGCGGAATTTCCGCCGGCCAACACGCTGGTGGACGGCGAATGGTGGCCAAAGGATTATGCCGGGCCGCCATTGGTTTCCATCGATGAACGCGCGGCCACTGCGCTGGGCCTCAAGATTGGCGACAATCTCACCGTTTCGGTGCTGGGCGTGGAGATCACCGCCCGCATCGCCAGCACGCGGCGGATCGATTGGCAGTCGCTGGGCTTCAACTTCGCCATCTTGTTCGATCCGGCCACATTGCAGGCGGCGCCCCACGGCTGGATGGCCACCATCCAGGCCGCGCCCGATCGCGAGGCGGCGGTGGCGCGCACCATCACGCGCACCTATCCCACCGCCAGCGTGGTGCGCGTGAAGGACGTGATCGGCCAGGTGCAGACGCTGCTGGGCCAGCTTTCCGCGGCCATCCGCGCCGCCGCCAGCGTGACGATTGCGGCTGGCATCGCCGTGCTGATCGGCGCCATCGCGGCCGGGGCGCGGGCGCGCACCTATGATGCGGTGCTGCTGAAGCTGCTGGGCGCCACCCGCCGGCAAGTGGCGCTGGCAACGCTGGCCGAATACGGGCTGATTGCGCTGGTCGTGGCGGCGCTGGCGCTGGTGCTGGGCAGCGTGGCGGGATGGTTCGTCATCACCCAGGTGTTCAGCCTTGATTGGACGCCCGATTGGCCGCGCGTGCTGATCACCGTCGGCCTGGGCGCCGTGCTCACCGTGGTGCTGGGCCTGGCCGGCAACTGGCGCGCATTGTCGGCTCGGCCTGCGGGTGTGCTGCGACAACTCTGATGACGCGGGCGTCACGTTGAGTCATTGAAAAATCCGGCATGATGCCCGATATTGAACAGGTAACCGGCCATTTGCCGGACACAGGAGGTTGAATTCCATGGCCAACAACGTCGATCCTCGCCTCGCGCCGTTCGGTGCCAAGGTCGCGGCCGATGCCGGCTATGATGCCGGTCTGCGCAGCTACATGCTGAGCATCTACAACTACATGGCGTCGGGCGTGCTGCTCACCGGCATCGTCGCGCTGCTGGTCTATTCGACGCCGGCGCTGTTCGCGGTGTTCTTCAACCAGGTCGGTTCGCCCACCATCCTGGGCTGGGCCGCCATGCTGTCGCCGCTCGCCATCATCCTGGGCATGAACTTCGGCCTGCACCGGATGCAGGAAAGCACGCTCAAGCTGCTGTTCTGGGGCTTCGCCGCATTGATGGGCGTTTCCATGAGCACGATCTTCGCCCGTTACACCGGCGCGTCGATCGCGCAGACCTTCTTCGTGACGGCCGCCAGCTTCGGCGCGCTCAGCCTCTATGGCTACACCACCAAGAAGGATCTGTCGGCCTGGGGCCGTTTCCTGTTCATGGGCGTGATCGGCATCCTGATCGCGATGATCGCCAACATCTTCATTCAGTCCAGCGCCTTGCAGCTGGCGGTGAACATTGTTGGCGTGCTCGTGTTCGCCGGTCTCACCGCCTATGACACGCAGCGCCTGCGCGAGATGTACTTCGCGGTGGCTGGCACCAACTTCGCCGGCAAGGCAGCGGTGATGGGCGCGCTGACCCTGTACCTGAACTTCATCAACCTGTTCCAGTTCCTGCTCAGCTTCATGGGCAACCGCGAATAACTGGCGCAAACAGGCAACTGGTTCATCGCCAGATGAAAGGCCCGGCAGGGATACCTGCCGGGCCTTTTGCTTGCGCGTGTCTCTCAGCCGGCGGCGGCGTGTTCCACCCAGTCCAGCCGGTCCTGCCCGAAATGCATCTGGCCAGCCACGAAACAGGTCGGTGCGCCGAACACGCCGCGCGCCACGGCAGCCTCCGTGTTGGCGATCAGGCGGGCCTTGGCCTCTGGCGTTGCGGCCAGCGCCAGCAGCGCATCGGCATCATGCCCGGCTTCGCCCAGCGTGGCGTGCAGGATGGCGGGATCGGCCATGTTGCGGGCGTGCCGCCACATGCCGGCAAACAGCGTATCGGCCACCGCATTGAAGCGCTCATCGCCCTGCAGGCCGGCCAGAATGCGCATCATCGCCAATGTGTTCACCGGGAAATGCGGGTTCATCACCAGCGTGATGCCGTCCCGCTCGGCCCAGCGGGCCATGTCCTCGTTCATCCAGCGGCCCTTGGCGGCCACGGACCCGGGCGGGGTGCCGCCAGTGGCCTTGAACACGCCGCCCAACAGGATCGGCACCGGCACCAGTGATGCCCCGGTACGCGCCGCGATGCCCTTCAGCCGGTGCCAGGCCAGATAGGCGGTGGGCGAACCGACATCGAACAGAAATTCGATCGGATGGGGCATTGGCGTCTCTCCTACCAGCGTTCGATCCAGGGTCTCAGGTCAAGCTCGTGCGTCCAGGCGCTGCGCGGCTGCTGGTGCAGGCGCACATATTCCGCCGCGATGGCTTCGGGATCAACGATGCCATCCTCGTCCTTCAGGGCATAGCGATCAGGGAAGTTCGTCCGGATGAAATCGGTGTCGATGGCACCATCGATGATGCTGTGGACTATATGGATGCCCTTTGGCCCCAGTTCGCGCGCCATCGCCTGTGCCAGGCTCCGCAGCGCGAACTTCCCGCCGGAAAAGCCGGCAAAGCCAGCCGAGCCGCGCAACGAGGCCGTGGCCCCGGTGAAGATGATCGTGCCGCGTCCGCGCGGCACCATGCGCCGTGCGGCCTCGCGCCCGGTGATGAAGCCGGCCAGCGCACACATCTCCCAGATCTTGCGATAGCGGCGCACTGTCTCGTCAAGGATGCCCATCGGCGAATTGGCGCCGATGTTGAACACCAGAACCTCGATCGGCCCCACCTCGCGCTCCACCCGATCGAACAGGGCGATCATCGCGTCTTCATCGCGGGCGTCGGCACCGATGGCCAGGCATTTGCCGCCCTCCCGCGCGATACGCTCGGCCAGCGGGGCGAGCTGCTCGCCGTTGCGTCGCACCGGCACGGCCACCAGGCCGTGGCGGGCAAAGGCCGCCGCCGCCGCGCCGCCGGTGGCATCGCCGGCCCCGATGATGATGGCAGCGCCAGTCATCGGGCGCGGTCCATGATCATGCAGGTGGCGACACCGGTGGCCAGCAGCTTGCCAGCAGAATCCACCAGCGTGCCACGCGCCGTCGCGAGCCGTCGTCCGCGCGTCACCACGTCGCCACGCGCCGTCACCTCGCCGGTGGCTGGCGTGATCGCCTTGACGAAACTGATGTGCAGGTCGGTCGTCACATAGGTTTCAGCCCCGGTCAGCAACGTGTGCACCGCGCAGCTCATGGCGCTGTCCAGCAAGGTGGCCGCAAAGCCGCCGTGGGTGATACCGATGGGGTTGCCGTGGCTGGCATCGGGCACGGCATGAAATACCATCCAGCCTTCGCCGGCCTCGGCCCTTGCCATGCCCATCAAGCGGCCCATTCCGGTGCCGCCTGCCGCATTGGCGGCCAGGGCCTGCATTTGCCGGAGCCCCGTGTTATCATCTGCAATTGCAGTCATGTCTGACTCTCCAGACGTTCATGAGCTTCATCCAGCAGGAAGCGCAGTGCGGCCAACCGGCCCTCGCCAAGCCGCTCCGCCACGCCCTGCTGCGCCGTCTCCCAGCCGGCCTGGGCGGCCGCGCGGCGGGCATGGCCGGCATCGGTCAGCCACACCAGCCGGCTACGCCGGTCACTTGCGTCGGTTTCGATCCGCAACAACCCGGCGGCAGCAAGTGGTTTCACAAGTCGCGAAATCGTTGATGCATCGGCCGACATCTGATCGGCCAGCGCACTGATCGACAGGCCGCGGCGGCGCGACAGGCAGGCCAGCAACCCGAACTGGCCGACGGACAGGCCATGGCTGGCGAGTGCCTCGTCATAGATCTGGCTCACCCGCCGCGACAGGCGACGGACCTTGGCGGCTGTGCAGACATCGGATGGCGCTGACATGACCGCAGCATAAGCTGCAATTGCAGACAAGCAGGACTGGTCTATCCGTCAGGTCGCCGCCAGCTGGGCCAGCGCGGTGGGTGTATCGACATCCAGCAGGCAGGCCGGCGATGGTGCGGCGATTTCGGTGACGGCAAAATCGCCCATCACGGCCTTGCCGCCGGCATCGCCAGACAGTTCCAGCAAGCGCGCAAAGGCGGCCCGCGGCCAGCGCACCGGGTGGCCGCGCCTGCCATCCCACACCGGCACCACCACCGCGCCGGGTGCCGCGGCCAGCGCGGCGATCAGGCCCGGTTCCACCGCCGGCATGTCGGCCAGACAGACCAGCACGGCGTCCCATTCGGCAGGCACGGCCGCGATCCCGGCCGCCAGGCTGCGGCCCATCCCGTCGGCCCAATCGGGCGCATCGACAAAATGCACGTCGCGGCCGGCCAGTGCAGCGCGCACCGCATCGCTGTCGTGGCCGGTCACCACGATGGGCGGCGGCATGCCAGCGGCGGCGATGGCATCGGCGGCGTGTGCCACCAGCGACTGGCCACGCCATTGCGCCAGCAGCTTGTGGCCATCGCCAAAGCGGCTGGAGCGCCCGGCGGCCAGCAGGATGGCGCCCACACGGCCGGGCACGGCAGCGCGGGCGCGCGGCTCGGGGCGTTCGGCTTCGGGCAGCAGGCCGCCTTCGCCCATTGCGGCGATGTCGGCTGATGTGACGTCCAGCCCGGCCAGCAGCCGTTCCAGCACCAGATCAAGGCCATTGCGCTTGGGGCTTCTGGCGCAGCCGGGCAGGCCGACCACCGGTTTGCCGTCCACTTCGCCCAGCACCAGCAGGTTGCCGGGGTCAACCGGCATGCCCAGCCGCGTGACCGTGCCGCGCAGCAGTTCGATGGTGCTGGGCACGATATCGCCGCGATCCACCGTGGCTGAAGCGCTGGCCACCAGCACCAGATCGGCACTCTCCAGCCCTTCCATGATGCCGCCGGCCAGGGAAGCGCGGATGTGGATGCGCGGCGTCAGCACCACCAGTTCGCTGCCCAGCGCGGTGATCCGCGCGCGCGTCACCTGTTCCAGTTTCGCCAGTGCCTTGCCAGTCGTGCCGGGCAACTGCGTGGCCACCAGCGCGACCCGGCGTGGCCGGAAGGGTGCGAGGCCCAGCGGCGCAGCCACGGCGGCGATGGCCGCATCCAGCGCGGCCCGGCCAACCCCATAACGGATGATCTTTATGGTGGCGACGATGGTGCCGGCCGTGACGCGGGCGTGGGCGGGCAGGGTGGCCAGCGTGATGGCTTCATCAACGCTGTTCACCGCCAGCACCAGCCCCGGCGGGATGATCAGCAGGCCATCGCCAGTGGCGGCCAGGTTCACCCGGCCATGCACCGGCGGCAACGCGATCAGGCCTTCGCCGGCCAGCGCGGCGGCCAGTGCGATGGCGGCGTCATCCTCGCCCACGTCATCCACGTCCAGCCGCGCGACCATCACCTTGTCGTGACCCGCGCGGCGCAGGATCTCGATGTCCACAGCGGTCAGCACGCGGCCCTTGGCCAGCCGCCAGCCATCGATCACCAGCCCGTGCGCAAGGATCGCCCCTTCGGCCTGCGCCAGCGGGACCGTGCCGAACTTCACGGCACCAGCGCGCCGCGCCAGGCAGCGGTGAGTTGCGCAGCGATGGACAGGGCGATTTCGGCCGGGTTGGCCGCGCCGATGGCAAGGCCCGCCGGCCCGTGGATGCGTGCCAGATCATCGGCGCCAAAGCCCTGCGCCGCCAGCCGTTCCAGCCGGGCGGCGTGGTTCTTCCGACTGCCCAGCGCCGCGATGTAGAAGGCGGGCGATCGCAGCGCGCCGGCCAGCGCCACGTCGTCGATCTTGGGATCGTGGGTGAGGGCGACCAGCGCGCTGGCCGCATTGGGCTTCAGTTCGGCCAGCGCCTCATCGGGCCAGCGGCGATCAAGCGGCAGGCCGGCAAAGCGCTCACTGTCGGCGAACAGGCCGCGTGGATCAATCACGGTTGGCGCGATGCCCAGCGCCGTGGCCAGCGGCACCAGCGCCTGGGCGATATGGACGGCGCCGATGATGAACAGCCGACGCGGCGGCGGATAGGCGCGCTCGAACGGGCCGCCGGTGCCTTCATGGGTCTGCCCGGTGGCAGGATCGCTGGACAGGGTGACGCCCTCGCCAGCCGCCGTGGCAGCCAGCACGCGCGCCACCAGCGCCGGCGGCAGGCCATCATTGGCCAGCCGTTGCACCAGGATGGCGATGCGCCCGCCACACGCCAGCCCGGCGCGCCAGGCGACATCATCGGCAACGCCGAATTCCAGAACCGCGTGCCCGGTGCCGGCGGCAATCATGTCCTGCGCGGCAAGGATCACATCGGCTTCCACACAGCCACCCGACACGCTGCCGGCGAACAGGCCATCCGCGCGCACAGCCAGATGCGCGCCCACCCGGCGCGGCGCCGATCCCCAGGTGCTGATCACGGTGGCGATGGCGGCGGCGTGCCCCGCCTGTTGCCACGCCAGCGCCGTGGCCAGCGTGGCCAGATCATCGTCTGCCGACACTGGCGCAGGCAGGGACGGCATCATTGCCACTGCCACCACAGGAAGGCGAGGGTGGCGATGATCAGGCCTGCGCCCCACAGGATCGGCGGGATGCCACCCGCAGCGGCCGGTTCCGGCGCAGCGGCCGTGGGTGCCGGCGAAGCTTCGCTGTCACCTGCCGGGCTGGCGGTGCCTTCCACCTCGGCGCGCAGGCGGGCGAAGAAGTGATCGGCATATTGCTTGGCCGTGCCCTCGATCAGGCGGGCGCCCAGTTGCGCCAGCTTGCCGCCCACCTGTGCCTTCACCACATAATCAAGCCGCGTGGCGGCCGGGCCCAGTTCCGCCAGCGCGATATCGGCGCTGCCCTTGGCAAAGCCGGCCACGCCGCCCTTGCCTTCGCCCACCAGGCGATAGCGTTCGGGCGCCACGATATCCTCCAGCCGCACCGTGCCGGCGAATTTCGCGCGCACCGGACCCACCTTGGCGTTCATCGTGCCTTCGAAGGTCGGGGTCTCGCCATCCTGCCGGGTGAGCGTTTCGACCCCGTCGATGCAGCGGGCCAGCACATCCGGATCATTCAACGCCGCCCACAGGGCCTGGCGGGGGGCGGCGATGTCCACGCTGCCAGAAAGTTCCATGGCGCTCCCTCCATCCTGGGCCCACATTGCATCATCGCAACGATGGGGCGGCCCATCACTTTCCGCTTGCCGCCCAGCCGGCCCCTGAGTCAATGCAGCCCCAGCGGATACCGCTGCCGGCTGCGGCTGGCGTGCGCGGAAAAAAAGGCAGTTTGCGTGACAAAAAACTATCCATTAATGATATTGTCATCTAACGTTTCTGCTCAAGATGGTTGCGTTCAAAATGGGGGATAGAATGAAATCGGACGCAACGCCCACCGACGTCGCGTCGGGCGAGCCGGTTGCCGAGGAAACCATCGTGCGCGGCACGATGAAATGGTTCGACCCGGTAAGAGGTTATGGGTTCCTTGTGCCGGAAACCGGCGAGGGCAGCGACGTGCTGGTGCATTATTCCCTGGTGCGCGAACTGGGCCGCCGCACGCTGCCGGAAGGCGCGACTCTCACGGTGGCGGCAGTTGCGCGCGATCGTGGCCGCCAGGCACGGCGCATCATCGATTGCGATCTGACCACGGCGATCGGGCCGGATCCTGAAACCGCTGCCGCCAAGGCTGCAGATCGCGTGAACCCGCAGAACCTGATTGACCAGGCCGGCCCGTTCGAGCCGGCATCGGTGAAGTGGTTCAATCGCCTGAAGGGCTATGGCTTCGTTGTCCGCCCTGACGCGGCGGAGGATATCTTCATCCACATGGAAACCGTGCGCCGCGCCGGTCTGGCCGAATTGCAACCGGGCCAGCCGCTGGAAGTGCGGGTGGCGCCCGGCCAGAAGGGCCCGCTGGCGGTTGCCGCACGGGCCGCGGGCAGCGGGGATTGAAGAGCGCGGCGATGCCAAGGCTTGTTGTTGCCTTGCTGGCCGTGTTGGCCGGCGCCGGCGCGGCCCAGGCGTGCCCCTATTCCGATCTGAAGCGCAGCACCGCCACGTTCCAGACCGCCAAAGGCCGTTTCACCTACAAGGTGGAGCTCGCCATCACCGCCGAACAGCAGGCTTGCGGGCTGATGTTCCGGGACAAGATGGCGGCCGATGCCGGCATGGCCTTTCCGATGGTGCCGCCGCGCCGGGCCGGCTTCTGGATGGAGAACACCATCCTGCCGCTGGATCTGATCTTCGTGTCGCCGCAGGGCCG
>JALOSK010000330.1 GCA_025458465.1 Sandarakinorhabdus sp.
TTCCTCGCCCCGTCTTCCGTGCATGAATTCGTTGAGTATGGCCTGCTGGGCATCGCCATGAGCCGCTTTGCCGGCACCTGGGTCGGCTTCAAGGCCACGGCCGATACCGTGGAAACATCGGCGACCGTCGATCTGGCGGGCGAAAACCGCTCGATCATCATCCCCGAATTCGAATTCCCCGATGGTGGCGTCCACATCCGCCCCGGCGACATCTGGCGCGAGGAAGACACCCGCCTGCAGCGCTACAAGGGCTTTGCCGCGATGGCCTTTGCCAAGGCCAACGGCATCGACCGCGTGGTGTGGGATTCGCCCAAGCCCCGCATCGGCATCGTGTCCACCGGCAAGGCCTTTGCCGACACGATGGAGGCGCTGGATGAGCTGGGCATCGATGAACGCGTGGCGGCCGACATCGGCCTCAAGGTCTACAAGGTCGGCATGCCGTGGCCGCTGGAGCCGGATGGCATCCGCGCCTTTGCCGAGGGCCTCGAGGAAGTTCTCGTCATCGAGGAAAAGCGCGAGTTCATCGAGCATCAGCTGAAATGGCAACTCTACAACTGGCGCGAGAGCGTGCGCCCGCGCGTCGTCGGCAAGCATGACGAGAGCGGCGAATGGCTGCTCTCCCCCGACAACGAACTCTCCCCCGGTGTCATCGCCCATGTCATCGCCGCGCGCCTGCAGCATTTCCACGACACCGATCGCATCCGGAACGCGCTCGCCTTCTTCCGTGATCAGGCCGGCAAGTCTGCCGCGCACGTGACGCCAGTGAAGCGCAGCCCCTATTTCTGCTCCGGCTGCCCGCACAACACATCGACCAAGGCGCCCGAAGGCCAGCGCGCGCTGGCCGGCATCGGCTGCCACATCATGGCAATGTGGATGGACCGCGCCGAAACCTTCACCCAGATGGGCGGCGAAGGCGTGACCTGGGTCGGTGAAGCGCCGTTCGTGGGTGAGAAGCATGTCTTCGCCAACCTCGGCGACGGCACCTATTTCCACTCCGGCCTGCTCGCCATCCGCCAGTCGATCGCGGCCGGCGTCAACATCACCTACAAGATCCTCTACAACGACGCCGTCGCCATGACCGGCGGCCAGAAACATGACGGCGAACTGGGCGTGGACCAGATCGCCGCCCAGATGCTGGCCGAGCATGCGAAGAAGGTGGTGATTCTCACCGAGGATCTCGACCGCTACAAGGGTGTCACCCTGCCCGCCGGCGTGCGCCTGCTCGACCGCGGCGAACTGGAGGCGGTGTCTCAGGAGTTCGCCGCCACGCCGGGCTGCACGGTGATCATCTTCGATCAGACCTGCGCCGCCGAAAAGCGCCGCCGCCGCAAGCGCCAGCAGATGGTCGATCCGGCCCGCCGCATCTTCATCAACCCCGCCGTCTGCGAAGGCTGCGGCGACTGTTCGGTGCAGTCCAACTGCGTTTCGGTGGAACCGGTGGAAACCGAATTTGGCCGCAAGCGCCGCATCAACCAGTCCAGCTGCAACAAGGACTACAGCTGCATCAAGGGCTTCTGCCCCAGCTTCGTCACCGTCGATGACGCACAGGTGAAGAAGTCCAAGGCCGATTTCAGCCTCGATGGCGTCGCCGATCCGGTGATCCCCGCCCCCGGCCACGGCTACAACATCATGGTCACCGGCATCGGCGGCACCGGGGTGCTCACCGTGTCGGCGCTGCTCGGCACCGCCGCGCACATCGAAGGGCTGGCCAGCACCACCGCCGACATGGCCGGCCTCGCCCAGAAGGGCGGCGCGGTCTACAGCCATGTCCGCATCGCCGGCAGCAACGACGATCTCCTGTCCCCCCGTATCATGGCCGGCAGCGCCGATCTGGTGCTGGCCTGCGATTCCGTGGTTGCCGCCGACAAGCCGACGCAGACGCTGATGATCCCGCAGCGCACCGCCGTCATCGCCAACGCCGATATCGCGCCCACGTCCGACTTCGTGCGCAACCGCGATTTCGATTTCAACAGCGCCGCCGTCGAACGCGCCATCCGCAAGGCCAGCAACCCCAACGCCTGCGATTTCGTCGCGGCCGACACGGTGGCCACCGCGCTGCTCGGCGATGCCATCGGCAGCAACATCCTGCTGATGGGCTATGCCTGGCAGAAGGGCCTGATCCCGCTGCAACGGACAAGCATCGAAGCCGCGATTGACCTCAATGGCGTCGCCATCCCCTTCAACAAGAAGGCGTTTGCGTTGGGCCGTCTGCTCGCCACCCGCCCCAATCAGGTGCTGGCGCTGGTGGAAGCCACCCGTGGCCCGCAGCCGGAACCGCCGGCCACCACGCTCGACGAGATGATCGCCCGCCGCGAGGCAGACCTGGTGCTCTACCAGGACGCGGCTTATGCCGCCCGCTTCCGGCAGACGGTGGACAAGGCCCGCACCGCCGGCGGCGACGCCTTCGCCGAAGCCGTCGCCAAAAGCCTCTACAAGCTGATGGCCTACAAGGACGAATATGAAGTCGCCCGCCTCTATTCGGATGGCCGCTTCGAAGCCGCCTATGCGGCGCAATTCGCCGGCGGCAAACCCCGCGTCCTCCTCGCCCCGCCGCTCATCACCCGCACCGATCCCGCCACCGGCCGCCCGAAGAAGATCAGCTTCGGCCCGTGGGTGTTCAAGGCGTTCGGCGTGCTGGCCAAGTTCAAGGGCCTGCGCGGCAGCA
>JALOSK010000331.1 GCA_025458465.1 Sandarakinorhabdus sp.
GGGCAGCGGGCAGCGCCAGATGATGTCGCGGGGTTGCACGTGCCCGGCCAGGCTGGCGATGCCGGCCCACAGCGCGCGGCTGGCTGCGCCTTCGGTAACGGTGCCGCCGGGCAGCCGGGCCTGCAGATCGGCCATCAGTGCCGGCAGGGCCGTGCCGGCTTCGATGCGCATGTGAACGGCGCCATCGGTCCAGGCCGCGCCGGTGATGCCGCCATCCACCAGCAGTGCATCGGCCATCAGCCGCACCGCCCGTTCCGGCGTGTCGGCCGGCAGGTGCAGCGTGGCCTCGTGCGGCGGCAGCGGCAGCACCTTGCAGGTGATTTCGGTGAGCACGGCCAGGCTGCCGCGGGAACCGGTGAGCAGGCGCGGCAGATCAAAGCCGGTCACGTTCTTCAGCACCTTGCCGCCGGCCCGGAAGATCTCGCCGCGCCCGGTGACACCGCGCACTTCCAGAACATGATCGCGCGCCGCCCCGGCAAAGGCCCGGCGCGGGCCGGAAAGCCCGCTGGCGATGGCGCCGCCCAGCGTGCCGTAGCCCAGCCGGCGCGGTGAGCAGCAACTCGCCCGCATCATGCACGATGTCGCCGCCGATGCCGGTCAGGTCCAGCACTGCATCGGCGTCCCCCGGCCCCATCCCCGGCCTGCTGCCGCTGCCGGCAACGGCCAGCGTGGTGCCGGCGCCGCCTGCATCGCCAATGATCGCGGCCAGTCACCATCAGAACATGCCCATCAGAAAATGCCTTTCAGAATCTGGGCAGATCGGGAAACGGCAGGCGGCCGCCGTGGACGTGCATGGCGTTCATTTCGGCACAGCGGCCGAGCGTCGGGAACAATTTGCCGGGGTTGAGCAGCGCGCCGGCATCGAAGGCGCATTTCAGCCGGCTCTGCACCGCCAGATCAGTCTCGCCGAACTGATGGGGCATCAGATCGCGCTTTTCGACGCCCACGCCGTGCTCGCCGGTCAGCACGCCGCCGGCATCGACACAGGCCATCAAGATCTCGGCGCCGGCCCGTTCCGCTGCCTCGGTCTGGCCCGGCACGCTGGCATCATACATCACCAGCGGGTGCAGATTGCCGTCGCCTGCGTGGAACACGTTGGCCACGCCCAGGCCATGGCGGGCGACGATGGCGGAAATTTCGGCCAGCACGGCGGCCAGCTTGCGGCGCGGGATGGTGCCATCGACGCAATAATAATCGGACGCGATGCGCCCCACCGCCGGGAAGGCCGCCTTGCGCCCGGCCCAGAACAGCAGCCTTTGCGCCTCGTCACGGCTTTCCCTGATGTGGCTGCAATTGTGGGCATTGGCGATTTCGCTGATGCGGGCGATCTGTTCGTCCACCTGCGGCCCGGTGCCATCGGCCTCGGCAATCATCAGGGCGGCAACATCGGTGGGATAGCCGGCCTTCACGAAATCCTCTGCGGCGCGGATGGCTGGCGCGTCCATCATCTCAAGGCCGGCGGGGATGATGCCGGCGGCGATGATGGCCGCCACGCAATCGCTGGCATCGGCAACGCCCGGAAAGCCCAGCAGCAGGGCGCGCGCCGTGGCGGGCCTGGGCAGGATGCGCACCGTTGCCTGCGTCACCACGCCCAGCAGGCCTTCCGAACCACACACCAGCCCGAGCAGATCGAGGCCCTGTTGTTCCATGCCGGCCCCGCCCAGCCGCAGCACCGTGCCATCGATCAGCACCAGTTCCACGCCCAGCAGATTGGGGCTGGTGGTGCCATATTTCAGGCAGTGCACGCCGCCGGCATTTTCCGCGACATTGCCGCCGATGGAACAGGCGATCTGGCTGGAGGGATCAGGCGCGTAATAGAAGCCCTTGTGGGCCACGGCATGCGACACGGCGAGATTGGTCACGCCGGGCTGCACCACCGCCACCCGGTTGTCGTAATCCACGTGCAGGATGCGGTTGAACCTGCTCATCCCCAGCACGATGCCATCGGCCAGCGGCAGCGCCCCGCCCGACAACGATGTGCCCGAACCGCGCGCCACCACCTTCACGCCATTGGCATGGCACCAGGCCAGCACGGCAGATACCTGCCCGGTGGTGCGCGGCAAAACCACGGCCAGCGGGCTTTGCCGGTACATGGTGAGCCCGTCGCTGCCATAGGGGGACAGGCCGGCGGCGTCGGCAATCACGCCATCGGGCACGATCCGCGCCAGCGCGGCGGCAATCTCGGCCGCCCGCGCGATCACGCCGGCATCGGGGGTGGGCATCTGCATCACGGCTCACCTTCGCAGCATGGCAGCCGGCTTGTCGAGAGGCGCAGGTTGCGCAGGGCCACGATGAACGGCAAGCAGGGCGGCGCAAGGCAGGTGATCATGAACAGCGAGCAGAACAGCATGATGCAGGTGAGCGTGCCGGGCATCGCGCCGCCCGGCGGCCATTATTCGCACGCCACCACGGCGGCCGGGCTGGTGTTCATCTCTGGCCAGTTGCCCATCGATCCGGTTGCCGGAAAGCTGAACCAGGCGCCGTTCGCGCGCCAGGCGGAACGCGCCATCGACAATCTGCTGGCGGTGCTGCACGCCGCCGGTTCAGGCCCCGAACGCCTGTTGAAGGTGAATGTGTTCATCGTCGGCATCGAACACTGGCCCGAGTTCGACCGTGTCTATGCCCAGCGGCTGGGCCCGCATCGCCCGGCGCGGGCAGTGATTCCGGTGCCGGAGCTGCACCATGGCTTTCTGGTGGAAATCGACGGGATTGCAGCGGCATGAATGGCGTAGAGGGTCTGATTGGGCTTGCCAGCGTGCAGACGCCGGCGCTGCTGATCGATCGTGAGCAGATGCGGCGCAACATTGCGCAGATGGCAGAGGCCATTGGTGCATCAGGCGCCAGCCTGCGGCCGCACGTGAAGACGCACAAATCGGTGGATGTGTGGCGCGAGGTCGTGGCGGGCGGCGGCACGCGCGGCATCACCGTTTCCACTTTGGCCGAGGCCGAGCATTTCTTCGCCCACGGCGCCGACGACATTCTTTATGCCGTGGGCATCGTGCCGGCCAAGATCGCCCGCGCGGCGGCGCTGCTGAAGGCCGGCGCGCGGCTGACCGTGGTGGTGGATGATGCCACCCAGGCCCGCGCCATCGCCGAGGCCGCGCGGGCGCAATCGGTGGTGCTGCCGGTGATGATCGAGATTGATGTGGATGGCCACCGCGCCGGCATCGGGCCGGAATCTGCCGAACTGGTCACGCTGGCGGCGCTGATCGCTGCCGATCCTGCCCTTGAACTGGCTGGCGTG
>JALOSK010000332.1 GCA_025458465.1 Sandarakinorhabdus sp.
AAAGGCGGGATCACGCTGATGAAATCGGCGATGAAGCGCCGGAACACGTCAGCCCCGGCCAGTTTCGGCGGTTCGGGCAGGCCCTCGGCGCGGCCGCGGATCGGCTCCTTCAGCGTGGCGATCCACAGCGCCATCAGCATGCCCGGCAGGCCGACCGCGAGGAAGGCCGCCTGCCAGCCGACCAGGCCAAAGGGCCCGGCCACCGGATAGGCCGCGTTCCACGCCTTCACCACCACCGCGCCGATGAACAGCGACACGCCGCCGCCGATGTAGAGCCCGGAGGAATAGATGGCGAGCGCGGTGGCCCGCTTTTCGCGTGGGAACCAGTCCGAAAGCATGGAGAAGGCCGAAGGGCTGGCCGAAGCCTCCCCCACGCCCACCCCGATGCGTGCCGCCGAAAGCTGCGCGAAATTGCCTGCCAGCCCCGAAAGCGCGGTCATCCCCGACCAGACGAACAGGCCAAGGCTGAGCAGGCGCGTGCGCACCCAATTGTCGGCCAGCCGGCCCAGCGGAATGCCGAACAGTGCGTAGAACACGGCAAAGGCGGTGCCATAGAGGAAGCCCAGATCGGCATCGCTCAGCCCCAGATCGCGCTTGATGTCCTCGGCCAGGATCGAAATGATCTGCCGATCGATGAAGTTCATCGCATAGACCAGCACCAGCACGCCCAGCACATATTTGGCGTAGGCGCCGCCAACCGGGGGCATGTCTGCCCGCGCTGGGAAGTCTGGAGCCGGGTCCGGCTGCTGTTGCGGCTGATCGCTCATCCAACCCCTTTGCCGGGGGCGTCTGGCGGCCCCGCTGGCCAAAGGGTTAGCAGGGCAGCGCCCGCCTGCAACCCTGCAAATTCAGTTCAGCACGTCACCAAAGCTGAGCTGGCCATCATAGAGCGCCCGCACCACCAGTTCGGTGCGGGTGGAAACGCCATAGCGCCGCTTGGCCGCCTCCACATATTTGTGGACAGTCTGTTCGGACAGGCCGAGCAGCTGCCCGGCCACCCAATTGGATTTGCCGCGCGCCACCAGCACCAGGCAATCCAGCTGCCGCTGGGTCAGGCGCGGCCCGTCCGCAGCTTCCTGCTGCGCTGCGGCGCGCTTCAGCCGCCGGGCCGCTTCAAACGCAAAGCAGGCCAGATATTGCGCGGCGGGCAGGGATTCGGCCGGCAGCGGGCTGCCATCCTGCATCACGAAGCTGCACAGGCCGCTGGCATCGCCCGGCACATGGATCGGCACGGTGAAGCCTTCCCCCAGCCCGGCACTGCGGGCATGGGCCATGTAGGCGCGCTGGCGCGGGGTGAGCTTGATGATCGAGCCCAGGTTCGTCCAGGCAAAGGGCGCCACCGAACGCTCGCTGGCCAGCAGCACCGGATCATCGGCAAGGAAGCTGCTATTGGCCAGTTTTTCCACCCAGCCCTCGGGAAAATCGGTGAGGCGCACCGCGCCCACGGTGCGCATGCCGCCGACCACATGGGTCTTCTGCGCCAGGGCAAAATGATCAAAGCGGAACCGGCGCGTGGCATCTTTCAGCACCAGCCCCACATCGGTGAGGCTGGGCGCGTCGCGCACGGCGCGCACATAGTTCTGCACATCGCTAAGACTGCTCACAGCGATACCTGCCCACCGGTCAAATCGCCACGCGGCCATGGCGATGGATTGAGATTGCCCACCTGACTGCTAGACAGTGCGCCGAGCCCGATCTGCCCCCCGTGCACATTGCACTGCTTGAGTACAATATATAATTCGCCAATCCCCATATGACAACGAGGAAATCATGTCCCACCAAATAGCCACATTTGCCGGCGGCTGCTTCTGGTGCACCGAAGCCGTGTTCAACGAGTTAATTGGCATTCACCATGTTGAATCTGGCTATATCGGCGGCACTGTTGAAAATCCCAGCTATGAAGCCGTGTGCACAGGCCGGACCGGCCATGCCGAAGCCGTGCGCATTACTTTTGATCCAGCTGTCATCTCCTATGCCGAACTGCTGGATATCTTCTTCCACACCCATGATCCGACCACGCTCAATCGGCAGGGCGGGGATATCGGCACCCAGTATCGTTCGGCGATTTTCCCGCACAATGCCATCCAGCATGGCGAGGCGCAGGCGGCCATCGCCCGCAACCAGGCCAGCTGGGACGCGCCGATCGTAACGACCATCGAGCCCGATGCACCCTGGTACCGCGCCGAGGACTATCACCAGCGCTATTTCGAGAACAACGGCACCAAGAACGGCTATTGCGTGGCCGTCGTTGGCCCCAAGCTCGCCAAGTTCCGCAAGAGCTATGCGGCCCGCCTGAAGCGCGCCTGAGCCCTCATTTCACCCTGTAGCGATCATACCAGGCCACCACGGCAAGGTTGGACTGCAGCCACTGGCTGGGCCGGCCCATGCCGTGGTTGGCCTCGGGCAGGCGCAGCATCATCGCATCCACGCCGCGCACCTTCAGCGCCTGATAATAGGCCTCGGTCTGGGCAATCGGCGTGCGGTAATCGGCCTCGCCGGTGATCAGCAAGGTTGGCGTCTTCACCTTTTCGATCAGCGAGAACGTGGACCGCCGCCAGTAGAGGTCCCGGTCCGCCCACGGGCTGCCCACCACCCAGTTCGAAAGCGTGACGGCGCTGATGTCGCTGGTCAGCGCCTGGAT